>JAAYGR010000260.1 GCA_012727675.1 Bacillota bacterium | reverse complement strand
TTTGCTGATCCATGACAACGGCCGAGCTGGCAGAAATATTCAGCTTCTCCCCAGCTTCCGCGGCTGGTGAAAAGGGACTTACCGAAAGCAACAAGCAACCCGCAGCAAGCCATCCAATAACGCAGCAAACCAGTTTCCTATTCATTCTCGTCATCTTTCCTGCCCATTCTGGTGGACAATTCATCGGCGGAAGTCGTCAACTCAAACGTCCTAGTGATTGTTGCGCCCGCCGTTGTATACCCAGGCCGGTTGTTCCGTATACTGCCTTCGATTCACAGCTCCTTGCAGCTGGTCAAGGAGCTTCGGGGCAAGGTCTAGCAAACGGTCATAGATTGCATTGCTGTCCACCGGCATCAGCCTTACCTCATTCTCCCGCACTACCAGGAAGGCCACCGGATTCACTGATATGCCGGCACCGCTGCCGCCGCCGAAGGGACGGGTCTCAGCTGAAGACTGGTTATCCTTGGCGGCCTTGCCCTGTTCATCTATGTAGGGCTGATCGGTGCCGCCGGCTACAAATCCAAAGGATACCCGAGAAACCGGCAAGATCACCGCTCCATCGGGGGTCTCTACCGGATCGCCTAAGATGGTATTGACATCGACTATTTCCTTTAGGCTGTCCATGACAGTCTGCATCAGGCCTTCAATGGGATGACCAGACCCACTGCTCAACGGGACTCACTCCTCTACAGCGGCTAACTGCTTTCTCCTCCAGGCCGCTCTCTGGAATAGGGATCGAAAAGAATTCGCGATACCTGTGATGATAATATGACCGGCATTGACCCTTAATATGCAGTGGATGCAGACTTCTATCCACAAGCCACCGTAATGGGGAAGAACCTGCCAATCCAGCCTAGCTGGATCTACCTCAACTTTCCGCTGCAGCCAAGCAAATCCCGCGGCCTTAAGCCCCAAAAGTGCCCCGGCAATAATGGCAGTGGCCGCAGCATCGCCGAGACCGATGGTGGTTGACCATTTGAGCTCCTCCAATTGCCGTATGAGGTGAGCCGCATCTTGGGAAAAATGCCTTAAAGCCCAATGATAAAGGGGATGGTGCCGGCTGTTAGGTGGGTGCTCCCCATGCAAGATGATATGGGCAGTGTCAAATACCAAATGATAGCAGCGGGCCACAGCATTGATGATGGCATCAATTTCACTAAGCACTGAAGGTGCATCTTCCCCGTCATCAACGGCGCCCTTGACTCCTCCTTCAGCCTCCTGCAACTCAGCTTCCTCTAATCTGGCTTCCTCTGAAGAAGAATCCACTGACAAAACCGGAATGAATCTCCGCACCAGCCGCATGCCCAGCCAGTAGACTTCCACCAGAAGAAGATCCTCCCCCTGCTGCAGCCGGTAATTGAGGACTATTCGGATGGGAAACAAAAGAATTAGGGTCCAAACAAAGAAAAAAGCTAAACCGACATAGAGGTACATCTGCCTCACCGGGTTTAGCTTGCTCAATTTGCGGCGATTTACTACTTATTAGGTATTTTGGGTAGAGGAGGCAGATCCCCCAGGTCCGCGAGGCCAAAACACTCTAGGAATTTTTGGGTGGTACCCAGCAGAATTGGGCGTCCCGGAGCGTCCTGCCGTCCTTTTTCCTCGATGAGTTCCCTTTCCAGGAGGGTATTGATGGCCGAATCCGATCTTACTCCTCGAATATCCTCAATCTCAACCTTGGTCACCGGCTGACGGTAAGCGATGATGGCTAAGGTTTCCAGGGCAGCCTGAGATAAACCGCTGGTTACCTCAGGCCGCTGAAAGGCCTCAAGATACGGTGCCATCCAGGGCTTGGTGGTAAACTGATAACCTCCAGCCACCTTGCAAAGCTCAATACCCCTCTGGGGATGTTGATACTCCCGCATCATCTCTGCCAAAAGCAGCTCTGTCATTGGCTCTTCCCAGCCTATGGCAGCTGCCAGATTCTTGAGGGGAACGGGCTTAGCCGCTGCAAATATAATGGCTTCCAAAATGGCCTTGGCCTTTTGGGGCGACATAGTCTTGCTACTCCTTATCAAAAGAAATGATAATAGGTTCATCTATAGTGGATTGATGCACCCGAACGATTCCCTGCTTGACCAATTCCAGCACAGCCAGGAAGGTATACACAATATCAGTCTTGGTCGGCTGTCTGCCCAACAGCTCAGCAAACATCAGCTGTGAGTATTTTTGAACCAGCAGGGCAACCTCACCGATCTTCGTGTTCAAATCAACGGCCCGCCGCTTAACCTGCCGGACCTCTTCTCTGGCCTGCCAATTGAGTAATGTATTGGCATAGGTGGAAGCTAGGTCCTGTACTGTGGCATCTCCAGTGGGATTTGTGTACACCAGCGGCCCCTTGGGACCTAAAAGAGATATGGGCCGAGGATAGACCTGACGGCGCATGTGGGCCAAATCGCCAAGCTGCCGGGCTGCTTCCCGAAACTGGCGGTAAACTAATAGCCGCCGGATAAGCTCATCCCGGCTGTAGATAATCTCTTGATCCTCTAGTTCTGCTTCAGGCTCTGCATCCGGCAATAGGGCTCCTACCTTAATCTGAAGGAGTGTTGCTGCCATTACAAGGAACTCGCCGGCAACTTCTAGGTCATACTCCTGCATGGTGGCTAAGTATTCTAGATACTGCTGGGTTATTCGGGAAATTTCAATATCCCGGATATCCAGCTTTTCCTGTTCCAATAGGTGTAGGAGCAGCTCGAGAGGACCATCAAAAATATCCAACTTAACGCGATAGCTCATAAATACTGACCCCCGGAAGGATCTCAACTCAAGCCAAAGGTGCAGCTGTCGAACCTGCTGCTGAATTTAATGGACTGTGGCAGACTCCTCTACCAACTCCCAGCCCTATGCTCACAGCGCAGGAAAAATTGAGATCAAGCGGCTCAGGAAAGCGACTATTGGAGCCATGCGCCTGCTGGCAATACCGCTGACTAGAAGAAGTAGCAGGATTACAGGGCCGTAAGCCTCCAACCGCTGAAAAGTGAAGTCATAGCGGGCGGGCAGTATACCTGCCAGGATTTTGGAACCATCCAGGGGCGGTACGGGAAGGAGGTTAAAGGCAGCAAGCCCGAGATTGATGACAATATTCAGCCAGAGGAACAGATATACAACAGAACCCACTTGTCTGGGAAACTGGTACGGCAGGAACATAAGCAAGATGCGAAAGAACCAAGCAGCAATTATATTGGCCATGGGACCAGCAAGGCTGACCAGCATCATGCCCCGGCGGGGGTCTTTAAAATAATAGGGATTGACCATTACCGGTTTAGCCCAACCAAAGCGAAAAAGCACCAGCATCAGGGCACCCAGCGGATCAAGATGGGCCAGGGGATTTAATGTCAGCCTCCCCTGGTACTTAGCGGTGGGATCTCCCAACCTGTATGCTGCCATCCCGTGGGAAAACTCGTGGATAGATATGGCAAAGAGAATGGCCGGAACCGTCAAGATCAGTTGTCGAATGTTCACTTAGAATCTCCCCTCCGTGGATTCAGGCCCGGTCGGATTCATCTGGCTGCTGCCGATTTGGTATTTCCTGCCGCACTTTTACTGGAGGCCGCAAGCCTTGGTGGTATGCGATCCAGCCGAATTAGGTCTGCATATGTCTCCCGCTCCACAATGATCTCACTCATACCCCGGTAAACTGTAATCATGGCCGGTCTGGGCAGATGATTGTAATTGCTAGCCATTGAATAGTTGTATGCACCGGTGGAAAAAACAGCTAGGATATCTCCCGGCTCAACAGGGGGCAGCATGATGTCTTTGATCAGCACATCACCTGATTCACAGCACTTGCCCGCGATGGTGACCAGTTCCTTAGGCTCTTCAGCCGCCTTATTGGCTAGGCAGGCTTCGTAGACCGCCTGATACAAAGTCACCCGGGGATTGTCCGTCATCCCCCCGTCAACGGCCACATACCGCCTGACATTGGGGATATCCTTAACTGCCCCTACTGTATAAAGGGTTGTGCCGGCTTCCCCGACAATGGATCGGCCCGGCTCTATCATGATCTTGGGTATCGGCAGGTCTAATTCACTGCAGAGAGAAGTAACAGTCTGGCTGATGATACGTGCATGATCCTCAGGTCTAGGCGGCTCATCATCCCCACGATACCAGATTCCCAATCCGCCGCCTAGATCCAGTTCATCTAGCTCCAAACCCAGTTTGTCCCGGAGCTCCACCATGAACCTCACCATATACTCCGCGGCAAGCTGGAAGGACCGAAGATCCATGATCTGAGACCCTATATGACAGTGCAGGCCCATGAGACGGATATTGGGCATTCGCCGAGCAGCGGATTCCACGGCAGCCATGGTTTCCTCAGTACCCAAGGGAAACCCAAATTTGGAATCGAATTGACCAGTTTGGATGTAGGAATGGGTGTTGGTCTCTACACCAGGCGTGATTCGCATAAGGATCTCCACCACAGCGCCCTGGGCATGGGCTATCTCCTGCAGCAGCTTGAGCTCATGAAAGCTATCAACCACAATCCGACTCACCCTGTGGGTGACAGCCATGGCCAATTCGGAAGGAGACTTGTTATTTCCATGGAAGTAGATCCGCTCAGGTGGAAAGTCAGCAGATAATGCAGTATACAGTTCTCCACCGGAGACCACATCGAGGGAGAGCTGCTCTTCATCTATGATCCTGCAGATTGCAGAAGTAAGCAGTGCTTTACCTGCATAAATCACTTCACTACCAGGCATATAATGACTGAAAGCCCGGCGGTATTCCCTGGCTTTCTGGCGCAATAGGGCTTCATCTATTACATAAAGCGGTGTCCCGTAGCGGTGGGCTAGTTCCACCGTATCACAACCACCGATGAGCAAATGACCCCTCTGGTCAATGCCCATGGTCCCCCGCAGTTTCATCCTCTGGCCCCCTCGTTTTCCCAGCTGCAAGTGCAATTTATGTCTAATGATAACACAGCTCCTGCAGGTGGTCAATCGGACTCTGGTACGCAATCTCCTCCTGTTCCCAAAGTCCGCAGCGGGATCCCCAGCGGGCGATGAGTTTCCCATCCATGGAAATATTGACGATCTCGCAGTGGTTGGCACATCGGGAGCACTCAAAACTGCCGGCACTGTAATGGGCCTGACTTACGCCAAATCCCCGGAAGCTAGTTTTCACACCGTTTTCTTCTATATGCCTCTTGGCCAGTAAGGCTGCCCCTACAGCTCCCATTACATCAAAGGCCGACGGCACAACTACAGGATACCCCAATTCATCCTCCAGGGCCTTACACATACCCCGATTGGCTGCTACTCCCCCCTGAAAAAGCACCGTCGGGCGAATCTCCTTGCCCTTTCCCACATTGTTCAAGTAGTTCCGCACCATGGCGGCACATAAACCGGCTAGAATATCTGGAACACTGTGGCCCATTTGCTGTTTGTGGATCATGTCCGATTCGGCAAAGACTGTACAGCGGCCTGCAATTCGGACTGGATTCTTCGCCTGAAGGGCGATCTGGCCAAATTCGGCGATGGGAATCCCCAGCCTGGCAGCTTGCTGATCCAAAAAGGAGCCGGTGCCGGCTGCACAGACTGTGTTCATGGCAAAATCTGTAACTACACCTCCCCGCAGGATGATAATCTTAGAATCCTGTCCCCCAATCTCGATTACAGTCTGGGCATCGGGGTGAAAATGGGTAGCTGCCGCCGCGTGGGCGGTGATCTCGTTCTTGACCACATCCCCGCCGGCAATGGCAGCGGCCAAACGGCGCCCGCTGCCGGTGGTGCCTACTCCCTTTATCTTGATGTCCGGAAATTTCTGGTGGACCCGGGCAAGCCCAGTCTGCACCGCCGGTATGGGCCGCCCCTTGGTGCGGAGATATTCCTTATGATACACTTCCCCTGCACCGCTGATCACTACCAAATTGGTGCTGACAGACCCCACATCAATCCCTAGATAAAAATCCTGTGTGCCGCAAGATGCTCTCATACTCGTCACGGCTGAACCTCTCTTCTATGATATTCTCCGTCCTTCCCCTTCAGCGGCTGTGACCTGCCGCCGGCGTCAGCAGTCCGCCACTTCGGGAATGGGAGCCGGTCTTTGCCCGGGTACTTGCCAATAGATCCACAAAGGCCTCCAGCCTAGTTCGTATGCCGGCGATGCCGGTGTGTTCATCCACCACCACGGTGAGAATCGGCAGCTGGTAATCCTCACCCACCGAGGGCAGTATACTTTGGGCTACGATTTCCGGCATGCAGGTAAAGGGCAGTATGTGGACGATACCGTCTACACCACCGTTAGCCAATTGAACAGTGTGGGCAACTGACTCTAGACCGTGGCCGCCGACAAAATGCTGAAGATACGGTCTTGCCCAACGGAAAAGCCCGGCCTCTCTCTGTTTCCGGAAGGCCGACAGTACCAGATGGTGGAGAATCCAGTCACTCAACCAGATCTTTCGCCGGACCACAACTCCCATTTCCCCCAGCTGCTCCTCCAGACGGAAATTTACAAAGGGCTCTAGAATGGTGTAAATCTCTCCCACTACGCCGATGGTAAGGACCTGACGCCCTCGATCCTGCGGCACCAAGTGGAGGTTAGCAAGACCGTCCCGTAATGCCCTGGTAACCATATCTACACTCTCAGCCCTGTCTACTTCCTGGTACGCCTGCTGCAGAACCTTGGTGGTACTGCCCTTCCTTATCTCATAGGCCCTTACCGTTAGACTCAGCTGCTCAAGGCGGTCGCAGGCAACCAGCTTTGCCCAGGTTAACCGCAGGGTGCGGGCGATCTGGGCTGCACTTACACCTTTGGTCAGGCGCCTGAGCCTGGCAAGGAGCGGCTGCCATCCGCTGGCAGGAGGTTCCAGAATAATCATCTCCATGTCACAGCCTATATCCCGCAGGATTTCCTGCTGAACATAGGCATAAAAACCGAATCGGCAGGGTCCGATACCTCCAGCCATGACGATGGCTTCCGCACCCAGCTCTGCTGCCTCCAGGTAATTACCGATATTGATCTTGAGGGGAAGACAAGCCGACTCCGGCGCATAGCGGGTTCCCAGACTCAAAGTCCTCTGGGTACAGGCAGGTGCCACAATCACCTCATGACCCAATCCCTTAATCAATGCCCGAAAGGGAATGTATGCGGTCCCCATGTGGGGAAATGTAACTTTCATCGCGCTCGCCTCCACCTGAGCATGTCCACGAAAGCCTCTAAACGGGTCACAACTCCAGCCTCGCCTGTATGTTCATCTATGTTTAGGATTAGCTGGGGAATTTGGGACCGGCGGCGGACAGTGCGCTCCACCAGCTCAGCCGTTAGGGAATCTGTACCGCACCCAAAGGCAGTTATGTAGATGATGCCGTCAACGGGCATCTCCGTATACTCCCAGGCGGCTCCCAAGATCCGCCGCCCTGAAGTCCAGAACATCCGTTTCGGCCAACGGACAGCCTGTGCCTCTATCCTGGCGGGGGAAAGCATGTCAACAGTTAATACCTCAGCTCCCATATGGTGCAATCGGCTGACAGCGTCCATGCTGGCAAGCTTGTCATAGATAACGTAGCTGTGACCCAATAGTCCGATGCGAAGGTTTGGGTTATCCAGGGGCCTGGTAACCATGGACTCTGTATCTCTATCCTGTTCAGCCTCATATTCAGCCGGCCAGTTTCCACCCTGCAGAAAGGATTGAAAGCGCTTCTGGGCAGCAAGTGCTTCATCCCAAGCTTTCCGTGTTTCCTTGGCCGTGCATCCCAGCCCTTGACCCACCTTTTCCAATTCCCGATAAAACAACCTGGGAGAAAGGGTCAGGTTAACTACTGGAGCAATAAATCGAGCTCTGTTGGGAAAAGCGGCAGCCATCATATCCGGTAGTCCCATGAACTTGGGACATATGTACTCCTTTGGCGCCACGCTGATTAACCGGGGCAGGAAGATACTGTCTACACCGGCCTCAATCAGCCAGCTGACATGGCCGTAGAAGATCTTGACCGGCAAACAGGTGCCGTCCACCGCCAAGCCCACACCATCATTAACGATGGCCTGGTTGGTTGGAGGGGATATAACAGGTTCTGCTCCCAGGTTAGATAGGAATGCTTTCCACAGCGGAGAATAATCGTGGTAAGCAAGGGCCCTCGGGATACCAACTGTAGTGCCCATCAGCTGTCCTCTCCGTTCTTTCTTTGGTCAGTTGGCCCATTCCCACCTCTGCCGACCTTCCGGGGCCGCTTGGGAACTCGCTTCCTTTCGTTAGACTGAAGGGAACTGTCCTTGGACCCAGATTCTTCCTCGGAGCCGGGACCCCCTGCTGCCCTGAAGTCTCTTTGATATCAGCATCAACAGGACGGGTAAAAGGCGGTCGCTTGGAAACTGTTGGGATGGGATACCGAAACAGCAGCCGCTTTAGACTGGGCCAATGCCAAGGAATCAAGGGCCATAGATAGGGAAGCCCCAAGGACTTGGTAAAACCCATCACCAGTATTGTCACCAACACTCCAACTGCTAACCCCCAGAAGGAAAAGAAGCCGGTTAAGATCAAGACTAGAAAGCGGAATAAGCGGGTGGCCATCCCAAACTCATAATTAGGAATGGCGAAAAATGCCAGGGCCGCCACTGCTTGATACAAGATGGTTTCAGGGACAAACAGCCCCACATCCACGGCAAACTGGCCCAGCAGGATGGCAGCGATCAAACCCAATGAAGAAGCTACCGCCGAGGGTGTATGGATGAAAGCCATCCTTGTCATATCGATAGCCAGCTCAAGGATGATAAACTGGAGGAACATGGGGACCGCAGCTTCCTCTTTAGGGCCGATGAAACTAAGCATCGGCGGCAGGACCTCTTGGTTTTGAGCAAGGGCTAGCCACAAAGGTGTAAGGAGAAACGCTGTGAGAAAGGCTAGGAACCGCAGCCAGCGGATGTAGGTACCCACAACAGGGTTATTGAAGTAATCCTCAGCATGCTGCGTAAAGTGCCAGGCAGTTACCGGCACAATCATGGCAGCGGGAGTTGTGTCGGTGATAATTACTATATGCCCCTCCAAGAGGTGGGCAGCTACTACATCGGGACGTTCTGTATACCGCACCACCGGAAAGG
>JAAYGR010000259.1 GCA_012727675.1 Bacillota bacterium | reverse complement strand
GCATTTTTCGTGGAGCGGTAGACGAGGATCGAACTCGCGACCTTCGCGTTGGCAACGCGACGCTCTACCAGCTGAGCTACTACCGCATATACGTGGATGCTTTAATTTATGCTGGCTAGCTTCCCATCGCTACCTGAAAGGTTGTAGTATGGAGCCCGCTGTCGGATTCGAACCAACGACCCCCAACTTACAAGGATGGTGCTCTACCAGCTGAGCTAAGCGGGCTCGGATGTGTGGTGGAGGGAGGAGGATTCGAACCTCCGAAGGCATCGCCAGCAGATTTACAGTCTGCCCCCTTTGGCCAGCTCGGGAATCCCTCCACGTCTTACGCTTCTTCATTTTAACCGCATTACGCTCAAAAGTCAAGACAAGCTTTATATGCATTTGTTGTCTTTTAGCTGCCCTGCTTTTTTGCAGCGGCATAATATACTCTAGCACAGCTTTGGCCCTGTGTCAAGACCAGTCACGCCATGAAGGAGTCCCTTTAGTTCCACATTAAACCAACGGCCTCCGCCTATCAGGTTACTACTAGAATACCATCGGGACAGGAATTCTACAACACGGCGAGAATGATTGAACTACCACCATTACTGTTACTGGAACACTCATCTCCAATGACAACTTACTAACAGGGAGGGAATACCTTGGAGAACTTCATATTCCAAAGTCCCACTAAAATCATATTTGGCAAGGGTGTCGAGACAGCGGTAGGTGAAGAAGTCAAGAAGCACGGGACTAAGGTTTTGTTTCACTACGGCGGCGGCAGTATCAAGAGGACTGGGCTTTACCAGCGGGTAGTTAATTCCTTGAACGGGGCAGGGGTAGACTTCTTGGAGTTAGGCGGAGTACAGCCCAATCCCCGGCTGAACTTAGTCCAGCAGGGTATTGAGCTGTGCCGCAAGGAAAATGTGGACTTGATCCTGGCAGTAGGCGGAGGCAGCGTCATCGATTCAGGCAAGGCTATCGCCTTGGGTGTACCCTACGATGGGGATGTTTGGGACTTTTTCTCCGGTAAAGCAATACCGGAAGCAGCACTGCCGGTGGGTGTTGTCTTAACCATTCCAGCGGCAGGGAGTGAGGCGAGCAACAGCTGCGTCATCACTAAAGAGAAAGGCTGGCTGAAACGGGGATGCAGCACCCCATTTAACAGACCGGTTTTTGCTTTCATGAATCCCGAACTCACCTTCACCCTTCCGCCCTATCAGACGGCCTGCGGAGCAGCAGATATCATGGCCCATGTCCTGGAGCGGTACTTTACCAATACACCTAATGTAGACCTCACCGATCGGCTGTGTGAAGCTGTACTTAAAACCATAATCAAGAACGTACCCTTAGTCCTGCGAGAGCCTGAGAATTATGATGCCAGGGCGGAAATCATGTGGGCAAGTACTCTCGCCCATAATGACCTTTTGAGCACAGGCCGCATCGGAGATTGGGCATCACACCAGATTGAGCATGAACTGAGCGGAATTTATGACGTCCCCCATGGTGCCGGTCTCGCCGTGGTCTTCCCGGCCTGGATGAAGTACGTGTACCGTCACAATATTCAGCGCTTCGTCCAGTTTGCAGTGCGGGTCTGGAATGTGGAAGAGGACTTTTTCGACCCCGAAGCTACTGCACTAGAGGGCATTCGGCGAACCAAAGAGTTCTTCCGTTCCATCGGCCTGCCGGTGACCTTGCGGGATCTGGAAATTCCCGATGATCGTCTAGAAGAAATGGCAGAAAAATGCAAGAAAGGTCCCGATGGTACTGTGGGACAGTTCGTAAAGCTGACAACAGAAGATGTGCTCAACATTTTGAAGCTGGCCAAGTAGGACAAAGCTAAGGTCAGTCCCAGAAGTTTAAGAAGCGCTAAAGCGAATTAGGGCCAAGCCAACCGCTGTGTCTTCGGGCTTGGCCCTATTTTAGCCGTATCCTCGGTTTCATCCAGGGGTAAATCTACCACCAATAATCCTCTTCATATAACTGGGCTTTACGGGCTCCAGCCCATTTGCGCAGCCAGTATCTTTCTGACTCCGGTATTGGGCCGCTGGACTCGTCAATTACATGATACCCGTCGGGACCGTCTTCCAAGGTGAATGCATATTCTTCACCGGTATCTCCATCGTACTCCACTATCAGCTGGCCCTGGATCTGCCATTTGCTGCGCATCGGGTCCCAGCTGCAGCGATTAACCTCGGCATGTCGCCTTACAGGGATGGAACCCGGCAGAGCCTGATTTGGTGTTTGCCTGTCCTTCTCCATGTCGCTACCTCCATCTATTTGGTTCATTTGTTGGGGCCGTATCATTCACCAGGCTCCCCCGTTTGCCCAGGTATACTCCCCCGCTCTCACCAATAAAATGTAGGGACAACTGCAGCCTTGAGGTGATCATTGACGTGTTCTATGCTTCCCGCTTCCTGCGAACAACTCGACCTGCCATGGCTGGACCTGATATTTTCTGGCTAAAGACAGTACTGGCGGAGCTGGAATTTCTAAACCCTGGAGCGCTATCCTGGGAGTTCGATACTCAAACAGAAGCCGCCGTCTTGAGGTTCCAGAGGATGCACAACCTGCCCGTTGATGGTATTGTCGGTCCCAGCACCTTTCGGGCTCTGTGGACCCTCGGCGGGTGCCGTATCCTTTATGATGGAAAGTCACAAGCCCGAGACAGCGCCTATCACTATCCCACTGCTCTCCTCCATATCGATGGCGGCCGCTGCCTTTTGCATCACTACTCAACAGGCGGCCTCCAAGGCTCTTATCCCATTGCCCTCGGCTCTCCCAACACACCGACACCCAACGGTTACTGGTATGTCATCTCCCGGGAGGTCAATCCCGGCGGGTTCTTCGGCACCAGATGGTTAGGCCTTTCAATACCTTTCGGCGCCTACGGCATCCATGGGACAGATAACCCCGAATCCATTGGGAAAAGGACAACCCACGGCTGCGTGTACATGCTCAACTCCCACATTGAAGAGCTCTTTAACCATGTTCAGGTGAATACCCCCGTTGTAATCACTGGGCCGGCTGCTGCCGGCCGCATGCTGGAACCCGGCGTCCTTCCTGGTCGAGATATCCAAAGGGTCCAGACAATCCTCCAGACACTGCAGCTTTTCTCCGGCCACCCCGACGGCCGCTATACCCCGGCTACAGCTGCGGCAGTTGCCTCATTTCAGAAGCTGGAGGGTCTCAACATCAGCGGGAAGGTATGTCCTTACACCTATGAAGCCCTGGAAAAATCCTACGATATCGCCATGGGAGCGGTCCGTCCGTGATGGCGCCCCTCCTCACTTCGCCTACCCTTGGTCTGAACAGTGTAAGTGTATTATGTAGACATTTGCAGAGTAAGGGCTTTCATTACCGGAGGATAAACCATGCCCCGGCGGCCAAGAGCGCTCCACCAACCCACCTGGACCAAGTAAAGGCCACGGCTTTGAGACCGAAGAGCCCAAAATGATCAATAATGCAAGCAGTCAGTACCTGGGCTGTAATGATAGCCGTAGTAGCTGACGCGGCGCCGACCTTGGGTATACTGGCAGCGACAGTGTAGATAATGGCAACTCCCAAGATTCCTCCCAGCCACGTATACCACGGTGCATCGAGCAGCTTCCCCAAGCTGCCGCTCCCTATAAAGGGCAGTAGACCTGCCACCAGCAGTGTACCCGTAATCTGTACCAAGAAAGTAGCCTCCCACAACCCGGCGACCTTCCCCAAGGCTGAATTTAAAGTCCCCTGTAACGCCATAAGGGCTCCTGCCAAGGCGGCCACCAAGAGCGCAGCCAGTCTGCCCGTCAAGACTCAAACCTCCCGAAACATTTTCAGTGAACCGGTCACCGGTCTAGTATCTGCACCATATGCCTGTTCATATGCTGGGAAGGGTTTCCTTTTGTTTCCACGAAATATGCCTGTAGAATTAGAAGCTTCGATGGGGAAGTGAGCTAAATTGCAGCAGCCTCTAGTCTATGCTTTGGATGTCGGAACAAGGACTATAGCTGGTATCGTGATGGAGCTGCTGGCCGATGGCTATCGGATCTTGGCAGCTAAGGTGGCGGAACAGGAACCTGGTGCCATGCAGGATGGACAGATCCATGACATAAAGATGGTAGCCAAGACCATCAGCCTAATTACTGATGAGCTTGAACAGGATTTGGGGAGAATTCCGAAGCAAGTTGCAGTTGCTGCAGCTGGAAGGACGCTAAAAACCATGGTCGGCAGCGCCTCCCTGCAGGTGTCACCTCTGGAACCCATCGATGAGCACACTGTCCAGGCCCTAGAGATGCAAGCTGTGACAGCGGCTAGGGCATACCTGACCTCAGCGGTCCAAGACAGCAGTGCCTCTTCTCAGGGAAACTGGGCCTCAACTGACATTTTTGTTGGCTATAGCCCCATAACCTACTACCTGGACAGTGAACCCATCACCAGTCTCACCGGCCACCGGGGAACAACCATTGGTGCCGACGTCCTTGTGACTTTTCTGCCCAGAATAGTCATAGATTCTCTAT
>JAAYGR010000258.1 GCA_012727675.1 Bacillota bacterium | reverse complement strand
TTTTCGGCTTTCCATCCTGCTACCTCCCCACGGGCGTCTCTCCGGCTACGTCAATTCGAGCGATTCGGGCTTGACGGCGCCTATTTTGTATTACATCGAAACAGACAGCAGCCAAGATGATGACACCTACCACGATCTGCTGCCAATAGGTGGGAATCCAAGCCAGGATCAGTCCGTTCTGAATCACGGCTAGAACTGTCACCCCAAGGATAGTGCCAAAGACCGAGCCTTCCCCTCCCAGTACATTAGCGCCTCCCAGGACAACGGCAGCGATAACATTCATCTCAAAGCCGCTAAAGGCGTTGGGGTCAACTTGCCTCATGATAGAAGTGTGGACTACTGCCGCTAGACCAACCAAGAAACCGAGATACGAGTAAAGAAATAGAAGAATCTTGTCTTTATGAAAACCTGCCCGTACCGCAGCCACCGGGTTACCTCCAATGGCAAAGATTCCTCTTCCGATCAAGGTATACTTAAGGACAAGATAAGTAATTACGGCCGCCAGCACCAGGAAAAAGACCTGAATGGGGATTCCCGCCAGCTTAATCCGGCCGAAATCAATGAACCACTGGGGTATATTGGTAATCCAGGAGCCCCCTGTGTAGTAAAGCATCAAGCCGTTGATAATACTCATTGAACCCAATGTTACTACTATGGGCGGCAACTCTAACCTGGATACCAATAGTCCGTTAAAGGCCCCCAGCAAAGCTCCGCTGGCACAGCCCAGGATGAATACAAGCAGCAGATTGCCGCCAAAATTCACCATGAATTTGCCGATGATGATGGTAACCGCGGCAGTCATTGCCCCCACCGAGACATCAATTCCCCCGGTGATGATTACCGGCAGCATGCCCAGAGCAACTATACCGATTACAGTATTGTTCTTAGCCAGGTCCAAAAGGTTTTCGGTAGTTAGGAAGACTGGATTTTTGAGAGTAATAACTGCAGATACTAGAATGATGATTAACAGGATGCCAGCCTCTTTTGACCTGAACAGCTGTCTCATCTAGATCGCCTCTCTTGCCAAGAGATTAGCCTGAAATAGGCTTGTTTCTTACTCCCTTAGGATGCATGCTCCTTAAGGGGCCGGTCGAGGATCGCGGCATTCATAATCCGCTCCTGGGTTGCATCCTCTCTAGCGAATTCAGCGGCAATCCTGCCCCTCCGCATGACCAAGATACGATCACAGACTGCCAAGACCTCCGGCAGCTCGGAAGAAATCATTATAATGCCGATTCCTGAAGCAGCCAGATCTCTCAACAACTGATGGATTTCGCTCTTAGCTCCTACATCGATACCATTGGTCGGTTCATCAACTATGAGTACCTTCGGTTCATAGGCAAGCCATTTAGCAAGTACTGCCTTCTGCTGATTCCCACCAGAGAATTGGTCAACAAGCATCCTTGGATAAGGAGGCCGGATAGACAGCCGATTGATCCAGTGACGCACATGTTCAGCCAGTCGGTCAGTGCGGATAATCTTAAAACGGCCTACCAAAGTATCCAACCTCGTCACAGCTACATTGTCTGCCAATGTTTTACCCAGGAACAACCCTTGGGACTGCCGACTTTCCGGAATATACGCGATGCCAGCCTCTACGGCTTGAGCAGTTGAGTTAATCTTAATAGGCTGGCCTTCCAGGTAGATCTCGCCGGTGTCGGGCACAAGGCGGCCGAAGATGGCCTGTGCAACTTCAGTGCGGCCTGCCCCTACCAAACCAGTTATTCCCAAGATCTCTCCTCTATGCAGTGTGAAGGAGATGTCGGCAAAATTGCCTTGTTTGCTGAGACCTTTAACCTCTAAGATTGGAGAACCGATGGGATTCCGCTCGTATTCTACAAATCTGAGCTTGCGGCCAACCATCAAAGAGATCAGCTGCTCCTCCGTCAGTTCATCCTTGAGATATGTCCCTACATGCTGGCCGTCCCGGAGAACGGTAATCCGATCGGAAATAGCAAATATCTCATCCAGCTTGTGGCTGATGAATAGAATAGACACGCCCTCTCCCTTCAGGGTGGCAATCACTTCAAACAGCGCTTCGATCTCACCCCGGGAAAGACTGGATGTAGGCTCATCCAGGATGAGAAGGCGGGCATCATGGACCAAGCCCCGGGCAATTGCCACCAACTGCTGATT
>JAAYGR010000257.1 GCA_012727675.1 Bacillota bacterium | reverse complement strand
TAACAAAATTCTCGCACAAGCTTTCTGTACGCTGTTCAGTTTTCAAGGTTCAAGGTGTGTCGCCGGCTCAACCGCCCGGCAAGTTCTTATTATACTTGCTGGCCCTTAACATGTCAACACCATTTTTGCTTTTCATTTTTCTCCTTCATCACCGAAGATTTCCCTGTCCCTCTAGTGGCATGCCATTCTGCAGTTTCTCCAGCTCCCGCAGGTCGGAACTCCAATTAAGATACACTTGGGGCACGTCACCTACGATCCACTGCTCCACTATCGGCACGGCACTTCTTACTTCTACATCACTCTTGACCAGCGGTACAACAATCTGCACCTTTGTCCTCACATCCAAATAGATCCGGTAAAACGTCTGGTTAATCCCCTTTTCCAAGAACTCAATTTTGGGTGAGGTGTTAACAGCGCCAATCGGTATGATTCTCACAGGAATCCTCGGTCCGAGTCCCGCGAGGACGGCGACCCCGCTGAGCTGACCTAAGGGCACTGGAATCTCTTCATTTACAGAAGTATTGATGGCGTCTTGGATGCGATTGGTCAAGCTGGATACGATGTTGTTGATTTTCCCCCATTCAAAGCTCACACCGACAATTCTGCCTGCCTGATCCTTTTGGAAATGGACCAGGTCTGCAGAGTCAACACCGGTCACCATCACGTCCTGAATAGCATCGTTGATGGCCCTTGTAGCAATATTCACACCCCGCTGCTGGGCCCAGCGCTGAACCACAGGTTTGATCCTCAGGTCTACATACCAGGAAGCGATAACGGAAGATACTATCAGGGAAAACAGCAGGAGACTTACGATAACCTGAAGCTCCCGGAAATAGCCTTTCAAACTAGGTGGGCGATTCCCCGGCTGCCAGCGTCTCTGCACCACCGCTCACCACCTAAAGCATTGGTACTTATATATATAACGGCTAGAACGCTCTTCATGCCCTACGTAATCGGTGGTCAGAAGCGGTTGCTAAAGCCAGCTCCTGTTCGGGAACCGCCCATAGCTTAACTCATTATTCCATTATCACCCTAGCAAAGCGCCGTTTGCCTATCTGGATCACTGCACCCGACTCTGCCGTCCAGTCAAAATCAACATCATCGATAACTTCACCATTGACCCTGACTCCACCCTGCTGAATGAGGCGGCGTCCTTCTCCATTGGAGTTAACCAATCCTGCCTTTACCAGCAGCCTGGCCAGCCAGATTTTCCCATCTGTTAGGTCTTCCTGGGTCAGCACAACCTCCGGAATATCCTCAGGAATCTGATTCTCTTTGAACACCCGATTGAACTCTGCTTCAGCATCCAGGGCTGCCTCGGCACTGTGGAACCGGGTAACTATCTCTCTAGCCAGCATCCTCTTTGCCTCCATTGGATGCAGCTCGCCTTTCTCCATCTGCTGCTCCATGGCTTGGAGCTCGGCCATGGGAACATCGGTGATGAGTTCGAAATACATCATCATCAGTTCGTCGGGAATAGACATGGTCTTACCGTACATCTCGTAGGGAGGCTCATTGATCCCGATATAGTTGCCGAGGCTCTTACTCATCTTCTCTTTACCATCTAAGCCAATCAAGATGGGGTTGCAGACACCAACTTGAGGCTCTAATCCTATGGTTCTCTGCAGCTCTCTGCCCACCAGGATGTTGAACTTCTGATCAATTCCCCCAAGCTCAATATCTGCCTCAATGGCCACTGAGTCATATCCCTGCATTAGTGGGTAAATCATCTCATGTAAGCTGATGGGCAGCTGATTTTGAAGGCGGTTGGCAAAGTCTTCCCGTTCCAGCATTCTGGCCAGTGTCATCTGGGACATGAGTTTAATTACATCCTGAAAACTCATCTTCCCAAACCATTGGCCGTTATACACTACCCTGGTCTTATCAGGGTCAAGGATACGGAAGACCTGCTCTTGATAGGTGCGGCAGTTTTCCATCACCTGATCATGGGTAAGTTGGGGCCGTGTCTTGTTGCGGCCGGTGGGATCACCCACCATGGCTGTATAATCGCCGATAATCAAAATCGCTTCATGTCCCAGATCCTGGAACTGCTTTAGCTTGAGCACAGGGATCAAGTGTCCCAGATGGAGGTCGGTTCCGGTGGGATCAACACCCAGTTTCACCTTTAGGGGTTTCTTGTTCTGGCGGGCTTTCTTAAGCTTCTCTATCAGCTCTTCTTCTGGGAAAATCTCTTCAGTGCCTCGGGTATTAGAGCTAACTCTTCTTCCAACGACAAAACCTGGGTAGACATCTACCTTCTCCTTTCCCAACACGAAATCAGATCTAAGAAGCCCCTCATCCAGTAGGGACGAGAGGCTCCCGCGGTACCACCCTAATTAAGCAGTATATCTACACTTTGCCCACAATCTGACCGTGGGCCTGGGGTTACTGCTTCACTCTTGCCTATAACGGAGGCTGCCGTTCCCACCTAGTTGCCGCTCAGCTTGCTGCGGGTTCAATGGGAAAGCTCTGGAGTGTACTTCACATCCCCCAGGCACCGGTTTCCACCTGGCCCGGCTCTCTATAGCCCTAAGAAGATGTTACTCTCTCCTTCATTGCCTATTCCTGCCGAAACCATCGGCTTACACTTTGCGTCGATTATAGCATACCAGCATTCCTCTGGCAACATTCTGGGAATGCAGAGCCTTATAGTCCGAAGGCTTCTTTGAGCTGCCTCAAAAGCTCCATTTCATCATCTTCCCTGGGATCTCCTGCAGCCTCATCTGTTCCACGGTCCGCTTCTGATTCACCGGGCATCTGTTCCTGGGATGGAGATAACTCCAATTCCGGCTCACCCATGGGACTTGGTCCCGATTGGGGTGGCTCCAGCAAGGATTCTCCGGGCTGCTCAATAGTAGTCTGGCCTTCGTCAGTGGCCGACATTGAACCACCATCGGGTATTGCCCTATCGGGCACGTCTGGCCCCGCATCCCCCGAGGACCCATTCTCTCGCGTCCTGGGAATGAAGAGCTCCCGCAGATGATCGAAGAGGGTCTTGACCCGGGGCGAATACTCTTTGGGTTCGGTTCCTTCTATGAAGATCTCATACCGCATTTCTGTTTCAGGAATCGTTCCATTGTTTCGAGCCAGCAGCCCCGTTTTCGTATCAATCAATACACCCTCAACGATGCCCTCCGGCTTGGCGAAATCCTCTATGGGTTCATCCTTTAGAGCACGCCGCATGAATTCACTCCACATTTGGGCTGTGTTCCAGCTGCCGTAGCGCACGCCTTTATACACCATATCCTGGCTCTGTTCATCATCACCCATCCACACTGCTGTCACCAAGCTGGGGGTGTAGCCGATAAACCACCCATTGGTGTAATTCTGGGCTGTACCGGTCTTGCCGGCTGCCGGCCGTCCGATGGCGGCTTGCCGTCCTGTGCCCCGCTCAACAACACCTTTCAGCATGTCATTCATGATATAGGCGGTTTGTTCGCTGATCACCTGCTGTCCTTGGAGTTTATGCTCCTCCAGTACATTACCGTCGGCATCCACCACTTTGACTATGGCCACCGGAGGCACCCGTACCCCTTGATTGGCATATACGCCGTAGGCCGATGCCATTTCAAGCACCGTCACTCCATGGGTGAGGCCGCCTAAAGCTAGAGGTGCAAGTCCCAAGTCATTAAAACGGCCTTCCTCAACCAAAGTAGTGATCCCCATCTTCTTGACTAGGTCCACCACATCTCGAATTCCCACTTCATCCAAGAGCTTGACCGCCACCACATTGATTGACAACTCCAGTGCTTCCCGGAGCGTAATCTCTCCCCTGTGATCTCTGTGGTAGTTCTGCGGTGCCCATGTCTGGCCGTTGGCCATTACATACTCTATGGGTTCATCAACCATGATTGTAGCTGGGGTGTACCCCTTCTCAATAGCTACTGTATAAATAAATGGTTTCATCGCCGAACCAGGCTGCCGCTTGGCCAGCACTGCCCGGTTGAATTTGTCATCTCCCCGGCCCCCCACCATGGCCTTGATATGCCCATTACGGGGATCGATGGCCACCAACGCACCCTGGGGCTGCTGTAGGCCGTTCCTATCCACCCGGCCGTTAGGCAGTGAATTAAGCAGTGTTTCTTCGGCGGTGCGCTGCATGTTCAAGTCCAGCGTAGTGTATACCTTTAAGCCTCCGCCGTAGACCAAATCCTGGCCGTAGCGCTCCAAGAGCTCCTGCAGCACATAGTCGATAAAATACGGTGCAACCTTTTCCCGGGGTTTGCGCTCCACCAGTTCAATGGGAGTTGCCCTAGCTGCCTCAGCTTCCTCCCGGGTTATATAACCTAAATCAGCCATTCGCCCCAGGATCCAGTTGCGGCGGTTCATGGCTGCTTCCGGATAGGAAATGGGGCTTAGGTATACGGGGCTCTTGGGAATTGCAGCTAGGAGTGCTGCTTCCGGCAAGGTCAAATCCTCAACACTCTTCCCAAAATACATCTCTGAAGCCGCCTGCACTCCATAAGCACCGTGACCGAAATTTATGATATTAAGATATGCCTCGAGAATCTCTTCCTTGGAATACTTCCGCTCAATCTGAATTGCCCACAGTACCTCCTGCAGCTTGCGGGTCCACAGCTTTTTCTGGGTTAAGAAGGCTGTTCTGGCAAGCTGCATAGTAATGGTGCTTGCGCCCTGGACTTTGGCGCCGGCACGGATGTCTGCGATGAGAGCCCTCACGATGGCCTTAAAGTCGATTCCATAGTGCTCATAGAAGCCGTCATCTTCCGCTGCCAGAATCGCATCATGGAGATACCTCGGCATCCGATCAATACTTACCTCAACCCGATTCTCTGTAAAGAATCTTGTCAGAACTTCTCCATTGGCATCATACACATAGGTAGTCAACCTCGGAGTAAACTCCACATCCGCCAGTGACGGGGCGCTCTTTAAGAACCCGGCAAAAATGCCCAGGCCAGCACCGGCAAGAATAGAAATGATAAAGACTGTTATGATTAGAAGCCGACGCTTTCGCCTTTCCGTTCTGCCGCTCACTTCGCGGTTCCCCCTTCCTTCCCCTCACAGCATAATCCCACGGCAGCCCACTGTCAAACTCTACCCTTCACCCAAGCTCAGCTACTGTTACTCCGTCTCCCCCTTCACCGGGTGCACCGAAGCGAAAGGCCTTCACTTGGGGGTGGTTTTCCAGTTGGGCCCGAACCGCTGAGCGGAGAGCCCCTGTGCCCTTCCCGTGGATGATCCGGCACCGGGATAATCCAGCCAGCAGTGCATCATCGAGATATTTGTCCACTTTCTCCAGCGCTTCCTCTACCGTCAAACCCCGCAGGTCCAACTCGCTGGAAATTAGGGAGGCCTTGCTGGTTTGGAGTTTGACTGTGCTGCGCACACCGGCAGAGAATGACTGCTCTTCGGTGATAGTCAGTTCGTCAATAGGTAAAGTCACCCGCAGTGCACCGACCTGCACCAGGGCTTCGCCGCCTGTGACTTCCAGAACCTTACCGGTCTGTTTCAGGTTATTTAGATAAACAGCGGTACCCGGCGCCAGCTCCTCCCGCCGAACCGAGGCTTGCCTTTGGGGCCGAGCGGGAATCTGCTTCCGCAGCGCGGTATGCCTATCCTCCAGTGCCCTACGAACTTCCCTGGCTGTACTCTCCCTCTCCTCCCGTTCAGCAGCCCGGAGCTGCCCCAACAGGCTGTCGGCATCGGACTTTGCCTTGGCCAAGAGTCCTGCCGCTTCCGCTCTGGCCTGGGCCAAGATAGTCTCTTTCTCCCTGACCAGCTGAGCCAGGCGCTCCTCGTACTCTTTCCGAACAGATTCGACCTCTGCCCGCACACGCTCTGCTACGGTTCGCTCATGGACAGCCTTGCGTCTATTTTCCTCCATATCTTGGATCAGATCATCAATTTGTATGTCTTCTTTGGTCAAGTGGGCCCGGGCTGCCTCTATCACCTCATCCCTGAGCCCCAAGCGCCTAGCAATGGCAAAGGCATTGCTGCGTCCCGGCAGGCCGATCTCCAGTTTATATGTCGGTCGCAGTGTCGCAACATCAAACTGCACAGAGGCATTGGCTAACCCCTCAGCGGTATAGGCAAAGGCTTTTAGTTCTGAATAGTGGGTGGTAGCTATTGTCCGGCAGCCCCGCTGGTGAAACCACTGCAGCAGAGCCATTGCCAGGGCAGCTCCCTCCGTTGGATCCGTACCAGCTCCCAATTCGTCCAGCAGCACCAAGGAGCGGTCATCAACCTCTTCCATGATCCTGATGATATTGGCCATGTGGGAACTGAAGGTGCTGAGGTTCTGCTCTATACTCTGTTCATCGCCGATATCCGCGAAAACCCCGGTAAAGACATTGATCTCAGTTCCTTCATCTGCAGGCACATGGAGACCTGCCTGGGCCATAGCAGTTAACAGGCCTACGGTTTTCAGTGCGACTGTCTTTCCACCGGTGTTGGGTCCGGTGATCACAAGTGTGGTAAAATCCTTCCCCAGCCATATATCCAGCGGCACTACCTCACCCTTAAGCAGCGGATGGCGCCCCCGGCGAATATCAAGGTAGCCGTCGGTTCGGAGGACGGGCCTGACCGCATTCTGGCTTGCTCCATAATAGGCTTTGGCAAAGATAAAGTCCAGGCGTCCTAAGGTTTCAACGGAAATCAAGAGTTCACTGGCCTTGGCGCCTACGGCGGCAGTCAGCTCCCTGAGGATTCTTTCAATCTCCTCTGCTTCCTCAATTTCAAGCTGTCTCAGCTGATTATTGATCTCCACCACTGCAGTAGGTTCAACAAACAGGGTTGCCCCAGAACTTGACTGATCGTGAACTATGCCGGGCAGCATACCTTTGAATTCTGTCTTGACAGGGACCACATATCTGCCGTTCCTTAAGGTAATGATCCCATCCTGCAGGATTTTTTGGTAACGGCTGCCGTGGATGATTGACTCCAGTTTATCCCTGATTCTTCCCTGAAGACTCCGCATCCGACTCCTAAGCATCCGCAGGGTGCTGCTGGCCGAATCCAGTATTTCTCCATCATCACCAATGCACTGCTGGATCTGCCCCTGGAGCGCCGGCGCTGGTTCCAGCCTTTGGGCGAGCTCCCGTAAAGCAGAACCTTCCGGAGCCTTCTCCAGCAAGAATCTGCGAACTTGGCCTGCCCCATAGAGAGTCGATGCTATGTCCAGCAGACTTTCCGGTGAAAGGGTAGAACCCATTCTGGCCTTGCGTAGGGGTTCCCGGACATCCCGAACCCCTCCCAGCGGAAGACCTCCTTCGCGGTTAAGAATCTCTAGAGCCTCAGCAGTCTCCCTTTGACGAGCTTCAATGATTTCCAGTTCCACTGCCGGCTCCAGCGAAAGAGCCCGTTCTCTGCCTAGGGCAAAGGCTGTATGGGCGGCCAGTTGCTGCCGCACTTTGCTAAATTCCAAAATGCTTAGGGTTTTTTGATCCATGGGCTTAAGGCTGCCAGTTAAGCAGCTGGCGGACCTGCCCCCCCCTTTCTCATTTCTGCTGTCGACAAAACTATAGGCAGCTGATTCATTTCTACGGTTCATTATAGCAGATGGAGAGACCATAAGCGAACCTAAAAGCTAAAAGGGAGCACCCTTGTGTGCTCCGTTTATGCTGTCGGATCAACTTGTTCGCTGCTTGCCCACATCATCCTCTGTTTGAGAAGTAGTAGACTAGTCCGTTGTAGATACCTCGAGCTGCCTTGGTCTGATAGGAACGGGTACCGAGCAGACTCGCTTCTTTCTTATTGCTCAAGAAACCCAGCTCCACAAGGGCAGCGGGCATTTTGGTATTGCGCAGTACGTAATAATTGCCCCATCTGACACCTAAGCTTCTGGAATCTAACTCCTCGACAATCCCCTTCTGAAGCGCCTCAGCCAAGTAGTAACCCTCTCCGCTGTAAAAATAACTAGTGGTTCCCGTTATCCGGCTGTCGTTGTTCCAGTCGTTGTGGATGGAAACATAGACATCACCTGGGCTGGAATTGGCAGTCTTAACTCTCGCCTGGAGCTGATTTGCGTTTTTCCCTCCTGGAGAATAGTCTCCGTCCCGGGTCATGATCACTTTAGCGCCGGCGTACTCCAGCATTCCCTTTAGATCCCAAGCTACTGCCAGGACAATATCCTTCTCAGGTTGGGGACCTACTCCCCTGGTTCCAGGATTGGAACCTCCATGGCCGGGGTCAACGACAATAACCCGACCTTGCAACGATTCAGGATCCCAGCGCAGATTGCCGGTTCCCACCTCTACCGGTCCCGGAGCATGGCCTCCCTGGCCAGCTGGCAGTCGGTCGCCACTGGGAGAGCTGAGATTAAAAATGAAAGATAACAGAAGCAGGAGCACTGTTACCAGAGGATTTGCTTGGAGAACCACATGAGCCCTTGGACGTGACTTTTCCAAAAGTATCTCCCCCTGTAGTCAATGGCTGGTGTCAATAAGCTGCGTCTATCGCTGATGTTGGGGATAGATCAAACGCCTACCCCTAACTCTTTGACTACAGGATAGGAAACCCTCCAGGCAAATGTCCCCCTAACTGGAGGCTTATATCCCTCCAGGGAGTTTGAGGATTTTCAGTCACACTTTCCGTGAGAAATACTCCTTTACATCTTTCAGAGTCCAAGTATTCACCAAGTCATCCTTAGTTAACCAGGCCCGGCGGGCAACACTTAATCCCAAATGCATATTGTCCAGTTCCGGCTGGCTGTGGGCATCGGTATTGATGACTATTTTAACGCCAGCTTCCATAGCTGCCTGCGCATTGATATCATTAAGGTCTAGACGGTCCGGTGAGGCGTTGATCTCCAGGACCGTGCCTGTCTTGGCCGCCGCCTCAATAACCCGCTCCATGTCAATGGCATAGGGAGCCCTCCGCCCGAGAAGCCGCCCTGTTGGATGGCCGATGATATCCACATGGGGATTTTCCATGGCTTTGATAACCCTCATGGTTAGCTGTTCCACATCCTGACGAAAACCGCTGTGAATGGAGGCAACTACCACATCTCTTTCCGCCAAGACAGAGTCCGGCAGGTCTAGGCTGCCGTCAGCCATGATATCTACTTCAATGCCGGATAGCAGCTGAATGTTGTCCAGCTTCTCATTGACCTCCTGAATCTCCCTGTGCTGGGCCCGGAGCCGTTCAATAGATAGGCCGTTGGCTACCGTAAGCGATTGGGAGTGATCGCAAACCGCCACATACTCATAACCTTTGGCTCTAGCCGCCTGGGCCAGCTCTTCCAGGCTCATGACCCCGTCACTCCACCGGGAGTGGCAGTGAAGATCTCCTTTAATGTCCGAAAGCTCCACCAATTGGGGGAGAAGGCCCTGGCGAGCCGCGTTGAGCTCCCCCTTTCCCTCTCGAATTTCAGGGGGAATAAACGGAAGACCAAGCAACTGATAGAATTCAGCCTCACTCAGAACTCCATTCAGAGAGGCGGCAGGTTCTAGACCCTTCCCTCCAATAAGTGCCAGTCCCCGCTCCTCGGCAAGGGCGAGCACCTGGGCAACGTGTTCCGATGAACCGGTGGCTTTCCACAGAGTCCACCAATAGGATTCCGGTACTGCCGCAAAGATCTCCAGCTCCGGTCCACTCTTCAGCCTCAGGCGGATGCTGCTCCCGTTTCTAGCTATTATCTCCTCAACCTCAGCTAGTCCCGGCAGCAGACTAAGTATCTCTTCCGGATCGAGTCCCGCAACCACCAGCTCCAGCTTATCCAAGAGCTCCCGACGGCGGCGAAGATCGCCAGCCAAATCCACCTGCTTAATCTGGGGCAATACTTCCAAGTGCCCCTGCATCTCCCTAGCCACCGGCAGAGCTACACCCAGTGGTATTTGATTACCCCTCTCCCGGAGGGCCTGAATACCCCGGATTATATTCCACTCTGTTCTGGCACCCATTCCCCGCAGAGTTCGAATCTTACGCTTCCTGCAGGCATGTTCCAGCTCATCTATGGTGGTAACTCCCAGTTCGGCATAGAACCGCCTAGCCATCTTGGATCCGACGCCCGCGATCTTGGTCATTTCAACAACACCCGGTGGAACTTCTTGTCTCAGCTCCTCCAGGTACTTGATCTCCTTGGTGCTCAACCATTCGCCAATTTTCTCAGCTAAGGCTACACCTATGCCGGGAACATCCCGGATCGTACCCCTTTCAAAAACCTCTCCAACATCCTCTGGCAGCATTTCGATGGCCCGGGCAGCCCGGCGGTAAGCATTGGCCCGGAAGGGATTCTCACCATTTAGCTCCATCAAATCGGCGATTTCAAAAAAAGCCCTTGCCAGGGCTAGGTTGTTCATATACAGTTATGGCCTCCCTATCTCTGTCATCTCACCGCGAGCTTGTTTCATGACATCCTCCCATCCTGTGTCGGCAGCCCCCTGGTTAAGGCTGCTTGTAAGCTGGTGGTGCCTCAAATTACCGGAGCAGCCGATGGGCTGGGCGGTTGGGGCACTTCCTGCTCTGCCGGCTTGTCCTCTCGGTGCCACCGGGGAAACTCCTGGGGGAGCATGTCCTCCAATTCACTGTACAATCGGGGCACGACCGCGAGGAACTGCTGTGCCAAGGGAGATCTATTTATGGTCAGCCCAATTCCTTCAAGGGGTATGGCACTGAGCAGTACCAATACTAGGCAAACCACAATAAATCCTTTGGCAAAACCAAAACCGATGCCCCCCACATGGTTCAGCGCACTGATTGGCGTATAACGCAAAACCCTGTGAAGCAGTATTCCGACAAAACCGGCCAGCAGGCTGATAATCACCACTATGCCTCCGAATGCCAGCGGGTAGGCGATTACTTCCGGTATGGTAAACCGGTAAATCAGCTCATCACCCCAATACTGATAACTCCGGTAAGCATACAGGATCCCGAAGATAATCCCCGCTAGTTCGCAGGCCTCCCGCACTAGACCTTTGACGAAACCCTTCAGCATCATCACTATGAGAATCAATATGATCCCAATGTCAATCCAGGTCATGATAGTGCGCCCTCACTTCTCGATCTCAGACACCAACTCCATCAATTCTCGATTCTCCCGCCTTTGAACCTGCAAATCATGGGCCATGTTCATCATAGCCAAGATGCTGGCCCGGTTGCGGGGCAGATTGGGATACCGCTGCACAACAGGACTGAGATAACTGTCCACGATTTGGGCTAGTTCTTTGATATAGTCAGAACCGCCCTCGCCCCTAATATTATACTCATCACCGGCTATACGTACCCGTACACTCTGAACCTGATCTCCGGGCGGTGACTGTTTGGCCATAGGAACTCCTCCTTCTGCCATAACGAGCCCCAATTCTAAGCATTAACTTCCAGATCCCGCCGCAAATTCCTGCAGGCGGGATCTGAATGCAAAGTCCGGCAAATGAGTTGGTGTACACCAAAGAGAAGCTTCAGGTTACCGCAGTGTGATTCCCAGTTCTTCTTTCAGCTGGGTAATGATGCGGTTTTGGACAGCTTCAACCTCTTCATCAGTCAGGGTGCGGTCCTCTGCCTGGTACAAGATGGAGTATGCTAAGCTCCGGTGACCGTCGGGTACCTGGGGTCCTTGATAGACATCAAAGAGGGTAACCTCCTTGATAAGATCAGCACCGGCCGCCTGGATTACTTCTAGAATTCGCTGAGCCGGCACCTCTTCAGGAGCCAGCAAGGCCAAGTCCCGGGCGACAAAGGGATAACGGGGCAGCTTCGTCATTCGCTTCTGACCAGTAACTAGGGACAGGATTTTATCCAGGTCAAGTTCTGCCGCGTAGACCCGGGAAGGAAGGTCCCAATTGGCGGCAGCCTCTGGATGGATTTCACCCAGAATACCCACCTTCACACCCTGAGCTGCTACAGACGCACAGCGTCCTGGGTGAAAGCCTGGGCCTTCTGCCGCTTCCCACTCACAGCTTAGACCTAGTCCATCCATCAGTGCTTCCACCAGCCCCTTAAGATCGAAGAAGTCAACCTCACGGGCTGGAAAACCCCATTCTCTTGGGTAGCTGCCCATTAGAGCAATCCCCAAGGTCAGCCGCTCATCAGGCAGCTCCTTGAGGGGTACCTGGTCGGGAATGAAGATCGACCCAACCTCAAATATCTGCAGATCCGGATGCTGCCGCTTGGCATTGTGCTGCAGCACATCCAGCATATTAGGCAGTAAGGTAGTTCGAAGAATATTCCAATCCTCAGTCAGAGGATTTTGGATACTCACTGCCTGCCTGATTTCATGGTTTTCCGGCAGCAGAAGTTTGTCATAGCTTGAGGGAGAATCAAAGCTGTAGGTCATGATTTCCGTTAGACCGAAACCAGTGAGGAGCTCCCGCACTTGGCCTGCCAGCTGCAGCCGGCTGCTTTCTCCTCCCCTAGCCTCACCGTGGGGTAAGCTCGCAGCAAACCGGTCATAACCGTATAGCCTCGCGACCTCTTCGATGAGGTCTGCCTCTATATCCACATCCAACCGGTACGAAGGAACCTTGACTTCCAGCTCATCACCATGATCTTCTACCTCAAATCCCAGGCTGCTTAGGATATTGACCATTTCTTCCTTGGAGATGTCGGATCCAAGCAGTCTATTACAGCGGATTGGCGAAAGGGTAAGCACCCTAGGCTTGGGATCAAGTGCCGTAACAGTGATAACGCCGTTGCAGACCTCACCGCCGGCCAGCTCCACGAAGAGCTGGGCAGCCCGGTCCAGTGCCTTTCTTACACCCTCGGGATCCAGACCCTTTTCATAGCGGGCTGAGGCTTCTGACCGAAGTCCCAGTCTGCGGC
>JAAYGR010000040.1 GCA_012727675.1 Bacillota bacterium | reverse complement strand
CTTTCCTCCGACACCGGCATCAGGTGGGAACGGGAGGAACTAGGCGTCAGGATCATACCTGGCGATGAGTTAGAGTTTGCCTTTGAGGTTGAAGAAGACTAGTGAAAGAAGATTAAGTGATGATTGGAAAAGACAGCACTGGCTAAAGCCAGCGCTGTCTTCAACTGTTTATCCATATCTGGCTTCTGACTATATGGCAGCTCAAAAACGCACGGCACCTATGAAGGCAAAGTTTACACGACACCTCTAAAGGTGAGGACTCCCAGCTGCCTAGAAGGCAAACCCCCGTTGAAACAGCTGCGGGTTGCATGCATCAACTCCAAGTAGACTACCCACAGCGGCATGCTCTAACGATACTTACCAGACAGTGTATCCGCCGTCGATAATTAAATCTGCCCCTGTCATGAAGGAAGATGCATCTGAAGCTAGGTAGACAACGGCGCCACCCAGTTCGCAGGGAAGACCTGGCCGCCCCATAGGTGTGAGCCTCAGCCACCAGTCCTTAGCCATGTCGGTCTCGAGGGTTTTCTCTGTCATAGCAGTCTTCATATATCCAGGGCTGATAGCGTTTACCCTGATGTTATACTTTGCCCATTCGCTGGCCAATGATTTAGTCAGGTGAATGACACCGGCTTTAGATGCGTTATAAGAACATTGGGGCTGGGGTACATTGACGATGGAGCCGGACATAGACGCAATATTAATAATCGATCCGCCGCCTTGTTCGATCATCCGCTTGCCTGCCACCTGGGAACCGATAAACACCCCAGTGAGGTTGATGTCGATCACTTCTTGCCATTCTTCTAGGGTCATCTCTTCGGCCTTGATGTTCCTGCAGATCCCGGCATTGTTTACGAAAATATCCAGCTTGCCGAAGCGTTCTACTACTTCTGCGACTGCTTTTTCCATCTCGTCCAGTTTGCGGACATCTGCCCGCAAGGCCAGTGCCTCAACTCCATACTCAGCCTGGAGCTTCTCTGCTTCTGCCTGGCATTTTTCCATGTCAATGTCCAAAAGTGCTACCTTTGCCCCAGCTTGAGCCAAGGCCTGGGCCATGGCTAGTCCCAAACCCTGGGCCCCACCGGTAACGGCGGCTGCCTTACCATCTAGACAAAAACTGTTTTCACCCATTATCTTGCCCTCCCATAATGTATTCTAATGATTTTGTTCCCGTTTCACCTTCAGCTGGAAGCCTATGTAGATGTAAGGATTTGGCCTCACTTTACTGCACCGAGGGTTAGACCTCGTACAAGATGTCTTTGCACCAGCAAAACGAAAACCAGAACCGGCAAAGCAGTTAAGGTGCCGGCAGCAGCTAAGCTTCCCCATACTACCTGCCTAAAGGTTACAAAGGAATAGACTGCAACTGGAGCGGTATTTGCCTTATTTCCAGCCAGAATAATGGCGAATACAAAATCATTCCAGGCAAAGAGCAGACAGAAAATAGCGGTAGCTGCAAGCCCCGGGGCGGTTAGGGGCAGAGCAATTCTCCAGAAAGCAGCAAAGCGTGAACATCCGTCGATACGGGCAGCTTCATCTAAAGAAGATGGGATTTCATCGAAGAAGCCCCGCATCATCCAAACCACCAGGGAAATATTCATGATGAAATACATGATAATGAGGCTGGTGCGGGTATCCAAAAGCCGCAGCCGGCTGAAGAAAACATAGAATGGAATGATCATTCCTAGGGGAGGAACAATCCGGGTAGAGAGGATGTAAAAAGATAAGGTCTTTTTGGCCTTGAAGTTGAAGCGGGACAGCACATAGGCTGCTGGTGTGCCGATACATAGAGCTAAGGCAGTGGCACTTAAGCCGATCAGCAGGCTGTTGAGCAGGTTATTTGGGAAAGTGACCTCCCGAGGAGTGGGAATACCCGCGGTGTCGGAGATCCCAAGCAAAATAGACCTATAATTATCCAGAGTAGGCCGGAAAAAGGGATTGAGGGACATCACATCAGCTGGTTCCTTAAAGGACATAGAAATCAGCCAGTAGATGGGGAAGCAGAAAAACACAACTAAGAGCCCGATGGCAATATAGCTGAAAATGATGTCAAGGATTCTTCTTCGCCGATAGTTTAGGATTCCCATTATTCCATTTCCTCCCTGAAGACACCCATGCGCAAGAATAACCGCCCGATGATAGTAAGCAGCACCAGGGTGAAGACCACCATTGCCGATGCGTAGCCCAAGTTAAACCATTCAAACCCGGTTAAGAACGCATATATATTCAGGGTTTGTGTGATACTGCCCGGCCCGCCCTTGGTCATAATAAAAATGCTGTCAAAGGTTGACACTTTGAAGCCGTCGATGATCCTAAACAGCACCGCAACCAGGATGATGGGTTTCATCAAAGGCAGCGTAATTAGGCGGAGGATTTGAAAACCCGAGGCTCCATCTACCAAGGCTGCCTCAAAGGGTTCTGCCGGCAGTGATTGCAGGCCAGCTGTCATCATCAGAAACATGAACGGGGTCCACTGCCAGATATCTACTAGAATGACTGATAACAGCGCGGTGTCTTTAGATCCCAGCCATTCGGGACCGACTATGCCGAGAAGGCCCAGGAAGGCATTAATCAATCCGAAGGAAGGATTGTAGAGAATGCGCCACATAAGACCTACAACAATCGGGGTGATGGACATGGGCAGAATAATCAATGTCCGCACTACACCGATGCCCTTGATATGGGGCCGGTTGATCAACAGGGCCATGGCAAATCCCAGAATCAGCTGGCTTGAAACACTGGCAGATACAAAAACCAAAGTCCGCCGCAAACTTGCCCAAAAGACCTGATCCCGCCAGAGATTTAAGTAGTTCATCAAGCCGTTGAAGGTTGGAGTACCGGTTATTACATCCCAGCGGGAAAGGCTCAGATAGAATAGGTAAATGGTAGGCACCAGGGTTAATACCAATAAGAAGACAACCACCGGTGAGATAAACCAGATATGGAAGTATCTCTCCCAAATGCCTCCCGACTTTCGCGGATCGGTGTGATGGGGATGAACTGCAGTTGAAGAAGTCACTTTTGCTGTGCTGGTCACATGATCACTTCCCATAACTGAGGTGAGCGCGGTGGGGGGAGGGAGTCTGCAGGAGACTCTCCCACCCCTTGCGCCTAAACGCAACTACTTGATATATCCGGCGGATCTCATCAGTTCTTCTATAGCCTTCTGCGCGGCATTAAAGGCACTTTCGGCTGATTGCTCCTTTGCAATGACGGACTGGAGCGCGATGCCCACCTGGTCGCCAAACTGCCGCCAGTGCTCAAACCGGGGGCGGTAGTCGGCACTTACTATATCCAGTGACCTGACTGAAGCATCGATCCATTGACCGTTACCCACATGGGCCATGGCCTCTCGGAAGGCAGCGCTGTCCCAGATGGACTGGCGGGTAGGCTGACCGGACCTCAGCGCCCGCTCGATCTGTACATCTTCACTGGTGGCCCACTGTATGAACAGCCACGCAGCAGTCTTCTGGCGAGATGCTGCGTTGATGGCCAGGGTATGGGTGTATATTGACGGATGTCGACCTCCGGGACCTTCTGGTACCAGTGCATAACCCCATTTTCCTGCGGTCCTGGAGGTAGAGTAGTCATCAATTACTGGCCCGAAGTTGGATGCATCAATGGCCATGGCAATGGTGCCTTCCTGGAGCCCAGACAAGACCTCCAGCCAATCCCAGCTGGCAACACCCCTGGGACCGAACTCCTGGAGTATACGGGCATAGTAGTCAGCAGCTGCAATGTTTTCAGGACTGTTGATGACCGGAGTCATATCATTGGGGAAGTCGGCAACGAATTTACCGCCGAATCCCCGCATGAACCCAGCAAATACGTAAACGTTCATACCTTGACCCCGCATGCCCCTTAGTCCAATGGCATCCATAGACTTATTGGCATGAATAGCCTCAGCGGCATGCCAAAGCTCATCGTAGTTGTTGGGAACTGCTAATCCGAGGTCAGCATATATGTCGGGCCGGTAGAACAAAGTGGTTGTCTCAACTGTAAAGGGCAGTGCGTACACCTCATTGTTGTACGAAACAGCGTCCCACAGAGCCGGCATGAAGTCAGATGCCTTGAACCAATCGGCATCTGTTAGACTCGGATCGTTAAGGTAGGGCCCTAACGGCTCTATAAATTTAGCCGCGGCATACTGGGGCGTGAACATGAAGTCCATCATGATCACATCGAAGATGCCAGCTCCAGAGGCCAAGTCAACGAGAGTCTTTTGATGCAGTTCGATTTCCGGATAGATCTGGAAGTTGACCCTAATACCGGTGAGCTCTTCGAACTCGGCCAGCTGGGCATCCAGCTCATCGGTCTCCATATGCAGGTTCATGGCAACAATGATGGATGCACCTTCGGCCTGCCGCCAATCTATATTAGCCTCCGTTGCGGGAGCTGCCAGGGCTGGAGCAGCTGCCACCAGCAGTATAAGAACAACCAGCAGTAGTCGTCTTAACATAAGCAAACCTCCTTAACTTGCGAATGATAGACTTGTTCTTGGCCGGGCAACTTGACTTTTTGTACCCTCACCTCCTGCTCCGTTTTGCCAAACAGTTGTCCACATAAAAAGGAGGGATAGCGGGAACAAAGGCCTTAACCTTGATCCCTCGATCTGAAAATATGGATAAGCCGTGGCACTAATAGACATATGATCATGGTCAGGAGAAAATTACTATTGAGCTTGAAGATTTTCAGGTGCCTCTTGAAAAAGACTGTGGGCACTGTGGCTTTCACTCAAGATGGCAAAATATATAAAAACAAGGGAGGAAGCCCACCGGGGGGCAGCGTATAGATAGACTAACTAGTTGCCCAGTTCACTAATTCCTGAGAGAATGGCGGAAACACCGGCCCAAAGAGGTAAGGCCCTGGGTACACGGCTCATCGTTTGGAACATGATCCGCGGTGGGAGAGGGGAGGCTGTCTCATGAAATTGTCCTTCAGCACTTTAGGCTGTCCTGAGTATGATGTGGATCAAGTTATAGAGATTGCCAATCAATGCGGCTATGACGGAGTAGAAATCCGCATGGTTAAGGGTACAAGTGCTTTACATACGCTGGAGGAGTTTGGACCCAAAGGGATAGAAGTCACCCGAGAGAAATTCAACAGACACGGCTTGGAAGTTGTATGTATTTCCACAGGCGTCAGATTTACGTCCTTAGACCCGGAGGAGTTTAAGGAGCAGCAGGAAATGACTAAACTGAATGTTGATATTGCCGTGGGTCTCGGTGCCAGATACATAAGGGTCTTTGGCGGTCCTCTACCTGAAGATCAGGATAGGGAGGAGACATTCAAGAGAATAAGAGAGGGCCTGGCCTATGCAGCCCAGGTTGGAGAAAGCCGGGGAGTCCAAGTGCTCTTGGAAACCCATGACAGTTTCAGCACCAGCAGGCAAATCTGTGAGCTCCTGGAGGATGTAAAGATAGACAACTTAGGCATCTTGTGGGATGTCTTGCATCCATACAGGCATGGGGAGACCTTTGCCGAAACCTTCAAGGCCTTAGGGCCGTGGATAAGACATGTCCATGTCAAAGACTCTGCTAACTTCTCTGAAGATGGATTTGATCTGACCTTGGTCGGCGAAGGTTCTCTTCCCATTGGTGAAGCAGTTGAGCTCCTCCAGAGCGGCGGATACCAGGGTTATCTTTCGCTGGAATGGGAAAAGGCTTGGCACCCAGAAATCGAGGATGCCGAGGTTGCCTTTCCCCTCTATGTTAATGTGATGAAGGAGTACCTGGCACGGTAAAGGGGATGGAGTCTACTATAGACTTGTTCGAATTCGTTAATTGGCTAGGCGGACCCACCGAACCAAGACGTCTTCTTCTCCATAGTGGGGACCACAGCTTGCGATTACAGCTAGTCTGCCAGCCCGACAGACTCCCAACTCGCCTTCCAGGAGGTTAACTCTACATACCTGTGCACAGAGGGCGCAGTCCGCCAGCCTTAGGACAGCCTCCTCGGCCCGCTTCATGGCATGGGTGTTCCTGGGTGGCTGCGGGATGGTAGACTAGTGTTTGAGGAGCCTTACTTCCACCCGAAAAGGCTCAGCGATTTTGACAAGGTGAGACTTCAGTATACTAACCCCGGTCCCTTTATTGCCAGAAATGTCTATTTTGGCCTGGATGGTATTGGTAGAGTATAAGTAGGGATGGGTTAGGGCGCATACTATGCCAAGGAGAAAAGGATAAAGGCCATCATTAATGATGGCCTGGCTATGGTCATGCTATGGGTCTGCTCTTCGCCCTACAGCACCTTGCTCAAAAAAGCTTGTGTTCTGGGGTTTTGTGGGTTTTCTAGTACCTGTTCCGGAGATCCTTCTTCTACGATCACACCTTCATCCATGAAGATAATCCTGTCGCCGACTTCCTTGGCAAAGCCCATCTCGTGGGTGACTACCACCATGGTCATGCCTTCCTTGGCCAGTGTCTTCATAACATCCAGCACTTCGCCGATCATCTCAGGGTCCAAGGCCGAAGTCGGTTCATCGAACAGCATGGCCATGGGCTTCATGGCCAATGCTCTGGCGATGGCTACCCGCTGCTGCTGCCCGCCGGACAGCTCATCTGGATAAGCATTTTCCTTATCCGCAAGGCCAACTTTGTTAAGCAGGTCCCTTGCTGTTTGCCGCGCTGCTTCTGGGGATTCGCCCCTTACCTTTATGGGCGCTAAGGTAATGTTCTCCAGCACAGTCATGTGGGGGAAGAGGTTGAACCTTTGAAAGACCATCCCCATTTCCCGCCGCACCTCGTTCACCTTGACATTGGGGTCAGTAATGCACTGGCCGCGAAAATATATCTTACCGGCAGTCGGCTCCTCCAGGAGGTTGAGGCAGCGCAGAAATGTACTCTTACCGGACCCGGAAGGCCCGATCACCACAACCACCTCATGGGGTTCAATAACAACATCGATGCCCCGCAGTACATGGTTGCTGCCGAAAGATTTCTCAAGTCCTGTGGTTCTAATCAACTACCTTCAACCTCTTTTCTGACCAGGCTACCAGCCTGGAAATTGCTAAGGTCATAACCAAATAAATGAGAGCTACCACCATATAGACCTCGAAGGGTCGGAATGTCCTGGTGATTATCACTTGTCCTTTGCGGAGGAGATCCTCCAAAGCTATCACCGATACCAGCGACGAGTCCTTCAAGAGGGCAATAAACTCATTTCCCAAAGGTGGAATGATCCTTCGAAAGGCCTGGGGGAAAATGATATACCGCATGGCCTGGGAATTGGTAAGTCCCAGAGACTGAGCTGCTTCAATCTGACCTTTATCAACGGATTGGATGCCTGCCCTCACAATCTCTGCTACGTACGCGCCGCTGTTGATGCCCATAGCGACGATGGCAGCTGTAAGGGGCGGCACCGGCCGGCCTATGAGGGAAGGCAAGCCGAAATAGACAAGAAAAAGCTGCACCAGCAGGGGAGTACCCCGGATAAAGTCAACATAAACGCCTGTAATAATGCGAATTAACCGGCTGCCTCCAACTCGGCCGACGCCGACAAAGGAACCGATGGCAAAGCCGATCACGACTGCGATGAAGGAAAGCCCCACGGTCAGCTTTGCGCCCACAAGCAGGGCCGGCAGTATACTTGGAATGATGGAAAAGTCAAGTGTCAATTTTATTCCTCCAACATGTTGCACTGCATGAAGACCGGTCACGGCGGCTTAAGACACCGTGACCGGCTAAGTTCATTAAGCTAAGTTTAAGGGACTAGGCCAAACTCAATCTTTGAGCCACTTGGCGTAGATCTCATCATACTGGCCGGAGGCCTTGACCTCGGCTATACCTTTATTGATTTTCTCCAACAGCTGGCTGTTGCCCTTGCGGATGGCAATACCGTATTCTTCAGTGGTGATTGGTTCACCGTACTTGATGTCCTTGTACTGTTGGGAAATCTCTTCTGCCACCGCTAGGTCAATGACACAGGCTGCAACGCCGCCGTTACGGACCTCCTGAATCGCATCGGGGGCCAAGTTGAACCGTTTGACAATGATGCCGTCGACCTCTGATACCTCCAGATCACCAGTGGTGCCAATCTGGACGGAAACCTGCTTGCCAACCAGATCTTCAAGGGTTCTGATGGAAGTGTCCTCAAGTTTGGTTACAATCACTTGACTTGCGGAAAAATACGGGTCCGAGAAATCCACTGCCTTGAGGCGATCTTCGGTAATGGTCATGGCGGAGATGATGCAGTCAAAGTTGCCTGTTAAGAGGCCGGGAATCAGCCCATCCCAGGCAGTGTTAACGATCTCAACGTCCATCGCTACAGCTTCACCAATGGCATTAATGAGGTCAATGTCAAATCCTAAGTACTCACCGGTTTTCTCATCCTGAAACTCAAAGGGCGGGAAATCAGCGCTGGTGCCAACCTTGAGCACCGGCGTGGCCATGGCGGCAGTCGCTCCCAAGACCAGAATCAGGGCCATGCACAACAGACCAAACCAAGTTTTCTTCATAGGTTACAACTCCCCTCGCAAGATTCACGTTCGTATAATATCACAATAACTATGCATAAGTATACTGCGGAGAGGAGGCCGTGTCAAGGGTTTCTGGTCAATATTTTGTATAAGGCTGTTCCGAGGTTTGCGGATGGGATAGATAGGTCCTTCTCGGACATTCTATCATCGAGTGATTGAGGAGACCATAGAGTTCCACACCAAGGGTAACCTTAGTGTGGTAATTAGGGTGTGCCGAGGCGGTTATTCACCGATTAGGTGGAGATCAGGGAAATAGGTTCTATAATACCCCCGATCTCGGGTAAGCAGCCTGTCAGCCTGTATCAACAGCCAAGAGCTATCCCCGTACCCGATATCAGGTACGGCGTTTCTGTACAAGGGAAAAAGTGAGAAGGAAATACCAAGCCCTTTCCAAAAAGAATAAGGATCTTTCAGTTTGGCTTCCCAAACCTTCCAGATACTGCTCCCTTTCTCAATCCTCAGCTTTTGCCGCCTGCTGCATAATCCTTGCTACATATTGCCTAGAGGTTCAAGGCCGTTAAGGCTCGTAGATCATCCTACGGGTCATTCCCCCGTCAACCATGATGTTAGCTCCAGTGATAAAGTCATTATCATCATGGGTGAGGTAGAGACAAGCCCTGGCGATGTCGTCAGGTGTGCCAACTCGGCCCGCTGGGTGCTGAAGGTGGTCAATCTCCCGAAGCTCCGCATAATCCCCAGTCTCGATCCATCCGGGACTGATGGCATTGACCCGGATCTTGTCCGGACCGAGGGAAATGGCTAGGGCATGGGTGAGGGCGATGATCCCACCCTTGGAAGCAGAGTAAGCTTCTGTATTTGCTTCGGACATGAAAGCCCGGGTAGAGGCAATATTGACGATGGCTCCGCCTCCCTGGCGCCGCATGATCTTGGCCGCCTCCCGGGAACAGAGGAAAGCCCCCCGGAGATTGGTATTGAGTACCAGATCCCAATCATCCACCGTCAGCTCATAGGGTGATTTGGTTATGCCAATGCCGGCGTTATTAATGAGAATATCCAGCCGGTGATAGGCGGCATCGGTCGTTGCCACCAGGTTTTGGATATCATCTGGCTTGGTTACATCGGTTGGACAAAAGAGGGCCTCTCCTCCGAAATCTCTAATGGAGCTGAGGACTGCTTCACCTGAGGACAGATCCTTTTCTGCAATGACTACCTTTGCCCCTTGGGCTGCATAGGTGAGGGCAACGCATTTTCCGATTCCTCTGCCTGCTCCCGTAACGATGACTACTTTATCAGCGAAACCCATGGAGTCGCCTCCTTTACTAAATTGGTGGCAGTGGAACATTTCGTCGCAATAAGCTCGTCTCCTTGAATATCGGATGAAGTATTGCTTCGTTCTAAATGAAAGTTTGTTCCAACGCCCGCCGCAAAAAGCCTTTGCCTTGAGGAAGTGTCATCCAAGATATACCCGGTTGTCTACCAGCCGAACCGGCCAGGAAAAAATTCTTTCAGGTTTTCTAGAGAACCAGCAGGAACTTGCTTTTCAATTCCGAAACATAATGTATACAAACTATACAATGGATACAACGTATACACACCGTCATGTAGGCGGTTTGTCCAGGCGGGTGAGGTCATGAGCTTAATTCAACAAGTATATGAAGAATTGCGCAGACAAATCCTAGAGGGTGAGCTGCCGCCTGGGAGTAGGTTAACTGAAACCAAGTTGGCTGAAATCTTCAATACCAGCAGAACTCCTGCCAGAGAAGCCTTGGCTCAATTGAAAAACGAGGGGTTGGTCTGCCACAAGCCTGGGACTGGCTTGGTGGTCAGCGAAGTTTCCATTGAAGATATAGAAGAACTGATGGGCATTAGAAGAGTGCTTGAGGAATACGCGCTGGACCAGGCCTTAGACAACATGACGGAAGCGGATCTTTTGCAGCTGGAGCTCTTTATCAATCAATCCAAGTACTATCTGGAGAAAAACGATATAGACGCTGTCTTTGAACACAACACCAAATTCCATGATTATATCCTAGAAAAAAGCTGCAATAAGAGGCTGCAAACTATACTAGGCAGCCTGATGGATGCCATTCTGCGGTTTCGCATCATGACCCTGCATTATCCCGGCAACAGCCAGGCTTCAATTAAGCGCCATGAGCGCTTGGTCCAGGCCATGAGAGACGGGGACAGGGACTTGGCGAAGCAAATCATCGCAGAAGACGTCACTGTGGGCAAGGGAATCTTGCTCGAGCTTTTTGACAGCCAAGCTAAAGAAAAAATGGAAGCCTAACACAACCAAGTTGAGGGGCTCATGCTTGGTCTGGTCGAGAGGGGGGAGTTGCGGCAGGAGACGTTGTAATGTGATTCATCAAGTATCGAAGCATGGGAGAAATGAGATTCTAAGGAGGAAGAATGGTAATGAAAAGGTTTATGAATCTTTTGCTGGTTAGCCTTATCCTAGGTCTGTTGGCAACCTCTGTTGTGGCAGCTGCCGACTGGAAGCCCACCAGGGATATCGAGTTCGTAGTGCCTTCTTCTGCAGGCGGCGGAAGTGACCTGAATGCTAGAACCATTTCCGACTTAGCTCGGAAGTACGGCTTCTCTCCATCCCCGATTATGGTAGTCAACAAGCCCGGCGGCTCTGGAGCAGTGGCATTTAGCTATGTGAACACCAAGAAGGGCGATGCCCACACCTTGATGGTTCTCCACTCTGGACAGGCTGTTGGTGCTTATGTCAACGACTGGCGGGTAAAGACTGAAGACCTGACCTATATCGGTACCGTGGCCTTTGACGAGCTGACCCTGGGCGTAAGGAAGGACAGCCCGTACAAGGACGTTCCAAGCCTAATCGAAGCAGCCAAAAAGAACCCCGGCAAAATCACCATCGGCGGTGCCCAGCGGGGTAACAGCGACCACCTCTGCTTTGAGCTGATCAACAAGTACACCGAGGGCGAGTTCTCCTACGTTATGTTCAACAGCTCCGGTGAAGTCATGTCTGCAGTACTGGGCGGACACGTGGATGTCGGTATCTTCAATCCCACCGAGTGCATCGGCCAGGTGCAGGCTGGCGAGATCATCCCCATCGCTACTTTCGCAGCTAACAGACTAGGCGGCCTGTTCGCAGATGCGCCGACCTTTGGTGAGTTGGGCTATCCCGAGATTCAGGTAACAGAAGTTCGGGCCATTGCTGGACCGCCGAACATGCCCAAGGAAGCTGTAGAATTCTACGAAGAGATGCTTCTCAAGGTTACCGAGACCGAGGAGTGGAAGCGGGATTATATTGAGAGAAATCTCCTGATCGATCAGTATATGAACGCCGCTGACACCCAGGCTTACTTTGAGGACATGATCGACCTGAACATCAAGACCTTCAAAGAGGTCGGCTATATTAAGTAGAGTTAGGATCTAGAGCAAGATCCCTCTATCGCTAGTGAAGGGAGTAGATGTCGCGTGCAGTATGTTGCACCCATTGTGGCACTGCTGCTAGGTATATACTGGGTAATCGGTGCCTTAGACTATGGTCTTTGGGTGCGCAATGGGCCGGGAGGAGGATTCCTCCCGCTCATTGGCGGCCTGTTAACTATAGTGTTTAGCATATCCCTTATGCTGCAGAAGCGGAAGGCCAAGGAT
>JAAYGR010000256.1 GCA_012727675.1 Bacillota bacterium | reverse complement strand
TGATGTCACTTAGCGGAGAACTACATGATGCTCAACTTAAGCTATCGACGCTGGAGAATGTAAGGATTATAGAAGAGCCTTTCGTTGGCCTAAACCCAGTCAATATTCGGCCGATGTTCAATACTGCTATTGCTTTGGTCTTAGGCGGCATGGTAGCCCTTGGGCTAGTATTTATCCTGGAATATTTCGAGAAGAATCCCCTGAAATCATAGGTCGGAGCTTGATACTTATTTCCGGCCACGCGGCTCTACTTGGGACTCTGGTCTGTGGATTCTCCGCAACCTGCGATGCCCCCCAATAAGTATGCTTAATGACGACTACCCCAGCAGCTGAACAATGCTGGGGCAGTCTTGATCAATGAGGTTCTGTAGTGATCAATGAGGTCCTGTAGTGCACTATCCTAGAGTGAGCCCCACAGTGGTCTGCGGTCCTCTGACTCCATCTTTGCTGACTGCATAGACTCTAACATTTACCTTCCCAAAGGGTGCTCCATAGGGTACTGATTCGATGAGGCGCCAGGTGTTTTCTCCAAGGCTGCGAAGAGTGCTCCACCATCCATACTCAGGGATCGAGGCTTGAACTGAACTGATCTCTCCGCCGGTTATGTCAGAAATGCGGACAGTTAAGGTAACGGCGGTCCCCACCGCGGCTGTGGTGGGATTTATCTCAGCCTCCATTTTATAATTGAACTCTTCAGCCATCCATCTCACCTCCTCTGCTTTCTCCTAAATTGTACCATTATTACCAAAATAGATAAACCGCTATGTGAATACTTTCTTAAATGCGACAATATTGTTAGAGGGAGTTCGATACATTCCTTAAGCTGGATGGTCATCGTAATTCCAGATGCAGAGTTAGTTCTTGACAGGTCGTCCCGGCATATATATGATTGAAAGTAAATGACTGACCCGTCAGTCATGGCGGTGGGTTGGAGGAGATAACTTGAAGAAGTGGATAATCGGAATTGTAATTGTCATCATCTTAGCAGCAGCTGGAGGACTGTTTTTTAATCGACAGTCGCGGCTTGAACCAACTGGGGTCGGTGTGACCCAGACCGCAGCTGAAGTGCGCCGACAGTCAGTGAGCGTTGCGGCGGCCGCCCAGAGGAAGATGCAGGAGCGGGTGTCGCTCCACGGTGTCTTCAGTCCTTGGGCGCAGGTTAACGTTGTTCCCAAAGTTCCAGGCAGGGTAGCAGAAGTCCCAGTGGAGGTGGGGCAGCAGGTAGCCGCAGGTGAAGTCTTGGTCAGGCTTGAAACCGAGGAGCTGACCCTTCAGCTTAAACAGGCAGAGGCCGCTTTGGCTGGGGCCCGGGCCACACTGGCCAGGATTGAGGCAGGAGCCCGGCCTGAGGAAATTGAACAGGCGGAGGCTGCCTTGAAGCAGGCACAGGCAGGGTATGAGAATGCACGCTTGACATATGAGCGGGCAGCTAAGCTTCACGAAGCTGGAGTCATGACGGGTCAGGAATGGGATGCGGTGAAGGCCCAGTATGAAGTGGCCAAAGCCCAGAAGCTTACTGCGGAAAAGACTCTAGAACTGGTACGAAAGGGCGCCAGGGAGGAAGATCTAGCCAATGCCAGGGCAGGGGTTGCCCAAGCAGAGGCAGCTGTGGCCCTTGCTAAGCTGAGCTTGGAAAATGCGGTAATCAAAGCGCCGATATCCGGTGTTGTCAATCAGGTTAATGTGCAGGTTGGGGATATGGCCGGCGCCGGCGTGCCTGTTGTTAACTTGG
>JAAYGR010000255.1 GCA_012727675.1 Bacillota bacterium | reverse complement strand
TAAGCACAATTTCAATCTCGGGATCCTGCAGCAGCTCTTCCACTGAACATGCCTTGGGCACGCCGTACTCTTTCGCTTGAGCCTGGGCCCTCTCATGAATCAGATCAGCGCAGGCGACAACCTCCAAAATCTCAAAGGTCTGGGTGCAGTTCTTAAGATAGATGCCGCTTATATTCCCGCACCCAATAATCCCTACCTTGACCTTGTTCATGGTACCTACTTCACTCCTTTAAAACATGGTCTTTAAGGCTTCAATGTAGCTCTCTTCATCACTGTGCTTGGCAATTTCTTTTCCTTCCGCAGCCCACAGAAATCCCCGCCGCATAATGGTCCGGGGTTCATAAGCCTCCAGTACATCGGCATGATGTCCTAGAGAGCAGTAAAAGACCCTGCCTTTACCCCAGCGTTTTGTCCAAACAACCGGGACATCTACTTCGCCGTTGGCAGAATGGGGTCCGGGAACTGTGGGATACCGGGTAGTGGCCAGTACCTCAATGGCAGGGTCAATGTGTACATAATACTGCTCGCTTTTCACCTTAAAATCTTTCAGTCCCTCGACGATGGGACTTGACCCCCGCTTGATATTTACTACATACTCGACTCCATCTCCACCGGGATGGGCGACCCACTGCCCGCCGGTCATAAACTGCCAATGGACGCTTTCGCGGAAGGCATCACACATGCCGCCGTGGCATCCTGCCAGGCCGACGCCGGTGGCTACCGCCTCCAGCACCGGCATAACCTGTTCCCGGGTGATCTTGCCCATGGTCCAGATGGGAATAATTAGATCTAGAGCCTTCAGCTTCTCGACATCAAGAAACGAGTCTAAGGTCTCAGAGATCTCAACCTGAAAACCTTCTTCCTCCAGTATCTCTCTAAAGAGCTCTGAAACTTGAATCGGCTGATGACCATCCCAGCCGCCTCGAACGATTAGTGCTTTTCTTGCCATTAAGCAGCCTACCTCCCTGTCTTGATAATCCAGCTGTTTTCGCGTTGCAGTTCACAATCCTACTGTATGACTTATCCTTGATGTTTCCTATTCCTTCTATATCGCCAGGCTTCTTCGGGCAAGGCGGAGTTCTCGCTCGATGCAACACTATGCAGGAACGGCTGAAAAGTGAGTTATGAACACTTGACAAATTATGCGAAAGGGCCTATTATGATAATGAGCATATGCTCATCAATATCAACTTCGCAGCAAAGCCTGTGTCTACAGATCGGGAGACCGTGTCGTGAAAGGGGGTGCAGCTATGCCTAGAGGAGACGGCGGTGGGCCCATGGGATTTGGTCCTATGACAGGAAGAGGGGCTGGATATTGCGCCGGCTTTGGCGTTCCCGGGTATATGAACCCAAGATGGGGCTGGTTCCGTCGGGGAAGAGGTTTTGGTCGAGCACGGGGCCGGGGAGGGCGGCACATGTATCATGCCACCGGTGTACCAGGGTGGGCGCGTTACCGCAGCCCTAGTTGTTGGGCACCGCTCTACCATCCTGAGGCGGTTGGCTACGCCGGATCCGGAGCGCCGGCGCCCTACCAGTGGGACGTCGAGGATGAGGTTGCTTTCCTCCAGGAACAGGCAGAGATCCTACAGGAGGAACTAGCCGGTATCCAAGAGCGGCTCGAGGAGCTGAGCAAGGAAAAGAAGGACGAGAAAGAGGACGACTAACAACCTCAAGGCTGCAAGCCTGACAGGGGGCTGGGCCGACGGCTCCAGCTTCAGTACAGCATAACGGGGCGGTGAACCACCGCCCTTTCTTTTGCCGGCAAGATATTGTCATAGCTGTTAGTAAGGCGCTCGGCTGGGAGAAGTCGTAACGGGGTCTTGAGATCTATTTCCCGGCCATGGTATACTTCTCATACTGAGATTACTAGACCAATTAAGCCCTGAAAATATCACAGACCTACAGCAATGGCAAAATTAGCTGTTGACAGGAAAAACTGCTACTGCTATACTTGGTCTAACAACTAAATAGCGATAAGCAGTTCTTGCTCTTATCAAGAGTGGTGGAGGGACTGGCCCAATGAAACCCGGCAACCGGCGCTCAGGCGCAAGGTGCCAATTCCTGCTGGTGTTCGTAAGGATACCAGAGAGATGAGAGACGGAATTGAAGTGATATGATATATTATCCTCTTCCGTCTTGGAAGGGGATTTTTTTAAGCTGTTTGGAGGGGGTGGGGATACTTGATTAAGATTCACCACTTAACAAAGATATATACCGACGGACAAAGGGAACTTAGGGCTTTGGATGATGTCAGCCTTCACATCAAACCCGGTGAGATCTTCGGTATCATAGGCCTTAGCGGTGCAGGCAAGAGCACCCTGGTGCGCTGCATCAATATGCTGGAAAGGCCCCAGGAAGGCCAGGTACTAGTCAACGGCATCGACATGACAGCCCTGAACAAGGGGGATCTTCGGAAGGCCCGGCAGAAAATCGGCATGATATTTCAGCATTTTAACCTGCTGTCCTCCCGGACTGTCTTCGGCAATGTGGCATTCCCCTTGGAGATCACCGGGGTGCCCAAGGCGGAGATCAGGGAGCGGGTCTATGAACTCTTGCGGCTGGTGGGCCTTGAAGACAAAGCCGATAGCTATCCAGCCCAGCTCAGCGGCGGTCAAAAGCAGCGGGTGGGTATTGCCAGGGCCTTGGCTAACCGCCCGGAGGTGCTCCTTTGTGATGAGGCAACATCCGCTTTGGATCCGGAAACAACAACGGCTGTCTTGGAGCTGCTTCAGGATATCAACCGCAAGATGGGGCTGACGATCCTCTTGATCACCCACGAAATGCCGGTAATCCAACAGGTCTGCGACCGGGTAGCAGTGATTGAAAACGGCCGCATCGTAGAGTGCGGACCGGTTCTGGATGTGTTCACAAGACCCGAGACAGAAGAAGCCCGCCGCTTAGTTCGGGGTGTAATAGATATCGAAATACCGCCGGATCTTTTAGAGCAGCATGCAAACGGCGATGGGCCTCTTCTCAAGATTTCCTTTATTGGGGACTCGGCAGGTAAGCCCATTATGGGGGCTTTGATGCAGCGCTTTCCGGTAATGGTCAACATTCTCTTCGGACGGATCGACCACGTTAAGGACACCCCCTTCGGGACTTTGGTGGTCCAGCTGTCTGGGGAGAGCGAAGCCATTGCTAAAGCCACAGAGTTCTTGGCTGGACAGGATCTACACGTGGAGGTGCTGCGGGATGTTTAACCCCATGGTTTGGAGATTGATCTGGCAGGCTACCGGTGAGACTTTGTATATGGTGGGAGTAGCAGTGGTCCTGGCCGAAGCCGTCGGCTTACCCCTGGGCATTATCTTGGTTACCACCGAGCGGGGCCATATCCTGGAGAACCCCCTGGTCAACCGGGTGCTGGCCACCATTATCAACATCGGGCGGTCAATACCCTTCATTATCTTAATGGTAGCCATTATTCCCTTTACCCGGATGCTGGTTGGGACATCTATCGGCACCACGGCAGCCATGGTGCCTTTGACGGTGGCCGCCATTCCCTTTGTGGCCCGGTTGGTGGAGACGGCTCTCAAGGAAGTGGATGGAGGGGTTGTGGAAGCAGCCTTGGCTTTAGGTGCCTCGCCATTTGAGATCATCTGGAAGGTACTGATTCCCGAAGCGCTGCCCTCCCTGGTCTCCGGGGTAACAATTACAGCTGTGAATCTCATCGGTTATTCAGCCATGGCAGGGGCTGTCGGAGGAGGTGGCTTGGGCGACCTTGCCGTTCGCTACGGATACCAGCGCTTCCGGACAGATATTATGCTCGCTACGGTCATCATATTGATCGTTTTAGTGC
>JAAYGR010000254.1 GCA_012727675.1 Bacillota bacterium | reverse complement strand
CTCCGCCACATCCGGAAACATCCACTAGTCAGCCCGTGAGACCTGCTGCCCCTCACCTCCCTGTATACTCTCCAGAATTATCAGTATTTCTTCTCCAATTGATTATTCGTGCCCTTACTTCGATTTCCTTCTGTGGCTTTGGCCTACCGGGGTCCTCCTATACCTCCGCTCTATTTAAGCTGAAGCATCGGCTTGGCAGCGGCGAGCTCCTCCACCGCCTCTTGCTCCCCCCGCCGCCCCTTGAGTGAAAGGCCGCGTGGACTGCCCATGGATTTTCTGGCACTTGTGCCGTAGAATATAAGGAAAAAGTTGCTGCTTATCCCGCCAAGAGAAGGATGTGGTGAGTTGAAGAAAATCTTTTTGGTCAGTGCCTGTTTGGCTGGGGCCAAGACCCGTTTTGACGGCGAGGACCGCCTGGAGCCGGAACTCCTCCACTTGGTAAAAGAAGGAAGAGCGATCCCGGTTTGTCCCGAGCAGCTGGGCGGCCTTACTACCCCACGGCCCCCGGCGGAGATCCAGGACGGCGACGGTTTCGATGTACTGGCAGGCAGGGCAAAGGTAGTAACCTGTGACGGCAGGGACGTCACCACAGAGTATCTTAGGGGTGCTGAAGAGGTCTTACGCTTAGCAAAGGCCTGGCAAGCAGCCGGAGCGGTTCTTAAAGCTAGAAGCCCCGCCTGCGGCAGCGGCGAAATCTACGATGGGACCTTTGAGGGGAATTTGAGACCAGGTTTTGGTGTTGCAGCAGCTCGCCTTGTCCAAGCAGGATTGCCGGTGTTTTCCGAGAAGTCTTGGAAGAACAAATAAGGATAAGACCAAGTGAAGGGGAAAGAAAAGCATGATCACCATTGAAGACATCCGCAATAATCCAAACTTCCGACTAATGATCAAGAAAGCCCATGACTACTTGACCGAACGGGGCTATACCGAACACGGCTTCCGCCATGTCACCTTTGTTTCCCGGACTACAGCCCGGATCCTCTCGGAGCTGGGCTATGACCGGCGGACGGTGGAGCTGGGTGCCATCGCCGGATACCTGCATGATATCGGCAATATGTTTAACCGCAAGTACCACGGAGTTTCAGGTGCCAGCATTGTCTATACAGAGCTACGGCAAATGGGTATGCCCTTGGATGAGGTCTGTGATATCACCATGGCAATCGCCAACCACGAAGAGGAGATCGGCCATCCTGTGAGTCCCATCACTGCAGCCTTAATCATTGCAGACAAAAGCGATGCCCACCGCACCAGAGTTCACCGGCGCAATTCCAGCGATATCCATGATCGTGTCAATTTGGCCGTTCTCGACTCCCGGGTGGAGATCGATAAAGAAGCCCGCACCATCGCCCTGCATATTGATTTCGACCAGTCAAGGTGCGAGATCATCGACTACTTTGCCATTTATCTCAAACGGATGAAAATGTGTAAAGCAGCAGCTGCCCACCTGGGCTGCGAGTTTCACCTGTTTATCAATAACCTGGAATTAATGGGTATGGCAGAACAGTGGGAGGCGGCTGGAGAAAAATAAGGAGGCAAGAGTTATGCGCCGTTTTAACTTAGTAGAGCCCCAGCGGTTGGTGGAAGAAGAGGTACCTGCTCCAGAGCCCGGGGCCGGAGAGGCTTTGATCGCCGTCAAATGCGTAGGAATCTGCGGTTCCGACATCCATGCCTACTACGGTGAGCATCCATATATCTCCTGCCCCATAGTCCCGGGCCATGAATTCGTAGGGATCGTCACTAAAGTAGGAGAAGGTGTCGATGAGAGCTGGCTGGGCAAGAGGGTCACCGCTTTGCCCTCCCTAGTCTGCGGTAAATGCTATAACTGCCGCAATGATCGCTTCAACATCTGCCAGGAGCTAAAGGTGATCGGCTGCCAGAGCGATGGGGCATTTGCCGAGTTTGTCAGGGTCCCAGCAGATAAGCTCTTCGCCCTGCCTAATGATATGTCCTGGGAGGAGGCAGCATTGATTGAGCCGCTGGCGGTGGCGGTCCATGCGGTGCGGGTAGCAGGGGACATTGTAAACCGGAGAGTTGTTGTCTACGGCGGCGGTACCATCGGCCTAATGGTTATGCAGGTTGCTAAAGCCTACGGTGCCAAGGAAGTAATCTTGAGTGAGCCCGATAGTTACCGCCGGAGCCTCGGGCAGAAGCTGGGAGCAGATTATGTCATCGACCCCAGCAGTGTTCAGCCTTCCCAGTGGCTGCTGGACAAGTTCGGACCGGAGGGTATCGATCTGTCCTTTGAGTGCGTAGGAATTGAGGCCACTATGAAGGAGGCCATCCTCTCCAACCGCAAGGGAACAACTATAGTGGTGGCCGGCGTCTTCCCCAAGCCGGTGACGGTAGATCTTGGCTTGGTCCAAGACCGGGAGCTTCGGCTTTTGGGCACCCTCATGTACATCAAAGATGACTTCACCGAGGCCATTGAGCTTCTATCCAGCGGCAAGGTCAGGGGACTGCCCTTAATCACCCACCGGGTTGATTTCGCCGACACACCCAAAGCCTTTGAGATTATCGAAAGGGAGAGGGGCAACTGCGTTAAGCTCCTGATTAAAAACGAATAAGGCAGTGGACTGACTCTGACTTAGTAATAGCTCCTTGGTAATATTCCCTTAGTAATACCTCTACTAACTAGTAATATACTTGGTGATATTTCCTCTGTAATACTTCCGGGATCGGCTGTCTTACCGGGTTTCGGGATCCAGCCGGTCCCTTATTGCATCTCCCATGAGATTGAGGGCCATCACTGTAATGAAAATCGCGGCCCCAGGTGCCAGAACAGACCACAGGGCCCTACCCATCTGGGGCTGTGCTTCCTTCAGCATCCTGCCCCAGCTGGCATCCGGCGGCTGGATGCCGAGTCCTAAATAGCTTAAGGATGCCTCGGTCAGAATGGCGGTAGCAAAGGTCACGGTGGCCTGGACCAGAATGGGTCCAATGCCGTTGGGCAAAATATGATACCGTATAATATCCCAAGTCCGGGCTCCCAGGGCATGGGCCGCTTCCACATAAAGGGCATTGCGCCCTGTGAGAAACACTCCCCGGGTGATCCGGGCAAAGACCGGCACGTTGGCCATGCCGATGGCGATCATGGTATTACCCAGTCCGGGCCCCATAACGGTCACCAACATGATGGCCAGGAGAATTCCTGGAAAGGCCATCAGTCCATCAATCAACCGCATGATCAACTCATCCCACCAGCCGCCTTTGTAACCAGCCCACGCTCCCAAACTTGCGCCTAGAGTCGCCGCCAGCAGGGTTGAGCCTCCTCCCACCAGCAGGGCTATCCGGCTGCCGTAGGCAATGCGGGCGAAAATATCCCGACCAAAGTGGTCTGTCCCCAGCCAATGACCAGGACCTGGGGGCAGAAGCCGCTCCCGGATGTTCATGGCATTTGGTTCCAGGGTGAGACCCCACCAGCTAGCCGCTGCCGCAAGGCAGATGACCAGGAGCAGGGATCCACCCAGCCAGATACTAAGCTGACGTCTTTGCAGCCTCCGGGGCCTGGCACGCTGCCGAAAGCCCTCGGCCTCGGAGGACCAGCCCTTAATAGTCAGCCGCTTTGCCCGCCATACTACAGCCAAAGCCCCATTCTCCTTCCTATCACGTCAACTTGCGCCCCGGGATGAGGGGCACATCCCAGCAGCGTCCTTTTGCAAATCCTTTATCTTCAAGTCCTTCATCAATCGTACCGCACCCTGGGATCAAGGAGCAAGTAGAGGATATCGGTCATGAAATTGATTATCACAACAACTGCGGCAATAAAAAGCGAAATACCTTGAACCAGCGGCAGGTCGCGGTAACCGATGGCCTGAAGAAGCAGCCTGCCCAGTCCCGGGAGAGCAAAAACCTCCTCTGCAACGATGCTGCCGGCCAAAAGTCCCGCGAACTGCATGCCGGCCACTGTAACAACTGGAATCAAGCTGTTCTTCAGGGCGTGTTTGAAAAGCAATATTGTCTCGGGAAGTCCCTTGCCCCGCCCTGTGCGGATATAATCCTTGTGCAAAGCATCAAGCATACTAGTCCTGGTAATCCGGGCAACCTGCGCGATCCGATGACTCGCTAAGGCAAGAGCCGGTAAGAGCAGCGACAGGAAAGCCTGCCAGGGGTCTTTGCCCCACGGCACAAACCCGCCCGGGGGAAGAAGCTGCCAGCGCATGGAGAAAAGCAGGATCAACAGAATCCCCAGCCAAAAATGGGGAATGGCAAGGCCCACTTGGGTAAATATCGCGATCAAATAATCTGCCGCTCTCCCCCGGCGGGCGGCCCCATAGGCACCTGCCGGCACTCCGATGATGATGGTAAGTGCCATGGCCAGCACCGCCAGGCTGGCTGTAACCGGCAAACGCTCCAAAATTAGGCTGGCCACAGGCCTGCCCAAACGGATAGATGTACCAAGGTCGCCGAGTGCTGCACCCCTGAGCCACTGAAAATATTGAACATGTAAAGGCAGATCCAGACCTAACTGCCGCCGTAGGTTAGCCAACACCTCTGGATCTGCCTCTGTGCCCAGCATCAGCATTGCCGGGTCCCCTGGGATGATGTTAAACACCACGAAGGTTATGGTACTAGCAATTAATAAAGTGACCACCAGCGCGCTGAGACGCCGCCACAAGTACTGCAAGGGAACCACCAGATTTTCCTGTTATTTTTCAAAATAGACATACCGCAGATCATCGACGTATTTGGGATAATACCGCCAGCCGGCAACGCCCTCCCGCATGGCCACCAGATCACTGGGGTCCATAATAAAGACGGCCGCAGCTTCCTCAGCCAGGATCTCCTGGCAGCGGCGGTAGATCTCCTGCCTGCGGGAGAAGTCAGTTATACGCAGTCCCTCTTGAATTAGGTTATCATATTCATCGTTGCGGAAGTTATTGAAGTTCCTGGCATAACTGGATTCATAACGGCTGAGCACAGTATGGGGGTCCAGCTTGCCGCTTAACCCCACTATAGTCATATCATAGTCCCGCTTAGTATAGATACGCTCAAGCCATGTGCCCCATTCTACCAGTTCAATTCTTACCCTGATCCCCACCTCGCCTAACATGGCAGCCACCATTTCACCTGTTTTGACATGGAGATCATATGAAGAGGGCAAAGATAAAGTGATGTCAAAGCCGTTGGGATATCCGGCCTCCGCCAGAAGCTCCTTGGCCCTCTTGGGATCGTACTGGTAGAAATCTGCTAAGTCCAGATAGAAGCTTTCCATCACTGGACTCATGTTGCTTCCCAGCTTCGCTCCAAATCCCCAGGCAGCACCTTCGATGAGCAGATCTTTATCAACGGCATGGTTAATTGCCTGCCGCACCCGCTTATCCGATAGGGGCTTCCGATCCAGGTTCAAAGCCATGAGCTGAACTACGTTCATGGGCCCCTCAAGGAGCTTAAGGCCCGTGGTTGCCTCAACATCCCAAGCTACATCAGCAGACAGCCTGGGAATTACGTGGACTGTACCAGCTTTGAGATTGAGAATGGCCGTTGCCGGATCGGGAATGATCCGGAAGGTAACTCTGTCTAGGTATGGTACTCCTTCTTCCCAATACTCCTCGAAGCGCTCCAGCTCAACATGCTGGCCGTTCACCCACTCCACCATGCGGAAGGGGCCGGTACCCACCGGCTCGGTAGCCAAAGCGGCCGCAGCCTCAGGGGGAACAACTGCTGCATCAACCAGTTCACTCAAGAAAGGAGCATATGGTTCATCGAGCCTTATGCGTACAGTGTTTTCGTTAGGGGCGGCTACCTCAACCATGCGCTTAGGCCAACTTAAGGGGAAACCGGTGGCATCATCTTTGATTCGTTCCAAGCTGTAGACAACATCGGCAGCGGTAAGCCTGCGGCCGTTATGGAAGAGCACTCCTTCCCTGATGCGGAAGGTGTAGGTTGTGCCGTCCTCAGAGATCTCCCAGCTCTCAGCCAAGCACGGGATAATCCTGCCCTCCTGGTCAAAGCTGACCAAGCCTTGATAGATATTAAACTCGATCTCTTCAGTGGCAGCTGCCACTGCCTTGTGGGGGTCAAAGGTATCGGGATCTACAGGCACAGCCACTACCAAATGGCCGCCCACGGCCGGTGCAGCTAAAGCCAAGCTTCCGCCCGGGCTTTCTACCCACAAACTCAAACTTAGACTGACTAACAGCCCCAAGATGACGATCGCCGGTAGTCGGCAGATACGCTTTAGGCCGCCTCCCACTTGCTCCACTCCCTTTTATTGGTCTTGCTTCAATTATACGCCTAAAAGATGTCAATCAAACAAAAAAAGAAGCTCTAGACTTGACCTAAGCGGTCAATTACCGCTGAGGTAAACTCCCTGGTACCGACACTGCCGCCTAAGTCCCGGGTCCGGATACCGGCCTCAAGACAGTCCAGGGCAGCTTTTTCCACAGCCCGGCCTACCTCCTGGGCCCCGGCATCGGGAAAGGCCTTCAAAAGTGCAGCGGCTGCCAGGATCATGGCTAGGGGATTGGCCTGGTTCTTACCTTCGAGGGCCGGAGCTGTTCCGTGGGGAGCTTCAGCCATTACTACCCTGGGAGACAAATCCTCGCTAAAGCCTAAAACCAAAGATTCAGCACCGGCAATGGAGCCGAACATCTGAAGCACCAGGTCAGACAAGCAGTCTCCATCCCGATTGAGAGCAGGAATTACCAGGGGCTCTCCATGGGGTTTGCAAAGGAGCGCGTAAGTAGTATCAATGAGCTGGGGTTCATAGGGCACCTCAGGATGCCTTTCTGCTGCTGCATCCAGCTCTTCTTTCAGCATGCCCTCATAGACAGGGCTCACGGTATACTTGGGACCGCCAAGCACCTTGCCGCCTAGAAGCTTCGCATGGCGGAAGGCATACTCGGCAACATAGCGGCAGACTTCCCTGGAAATGCACTCTGTCCGATAGGCCTTCTCCTGGCTATCTGTCCCTTCCCGCCACTCCTTGGCTCCATATGCATCACCTACAGCCATGCGGACTACTGCAATGGGATACTCCAGATCCAGCACCGGCTTTACCCCCGGCAGCCGCCGGCCTGACCGCACAATTACCTTGGCTTCCAGGGCTTCCCTCAGGATAGCATTTGGACTTCCTACATCTTTTTTCCCCTCAGGGGTAATGGTGGCCGCTTTAATGCCGTAGCCTGCCTCCATCATGGCCCGGGCTGCCTCCCAAACCACCTGGTTTTCGGTGCGGCGCCGGGATTCCAAGCTGAGGTCGAAATACTCAAACTGGATATCTACACCTGTCACCTTGGGGTCCAAAACCCGCAGGGCTTCATCCAAAAGTTCCTGACCTGTCTGGTCTCCCTTTAGAACTATGACTGTCTGGCTCATGCCCTTTTCTCCTTCCTACATCCCTTCGCACAAAAGTTTCCAGTCCGTCAGAAGGACATCCGGTTTACCTTCCCTCTTATTCGATACATGGATCCCAATCCCTGCCGATAGACCTGGATACAAGCCCTCTGGTATGATATACTCGTTTGGGTGGGGACGAGTAGACCCAAATATACCAGTTAATATGATTCCAGCAGCTCTAGAATAGGTGATCGGAAATGAGGCAAAGGACTGTAATATGGACTATAGTAATCGGCTTTTTTGTTGCTGCCGCCCTAGGGTTGGCACTTACTCGGCCCCGCGCTCCCGAAACCATTTCCGATACCCGGGTAATGATGGACACCTCAATTGAGATCCGGATTTTCGGTTCCAAAAGGACCCTGGAAGCTGCCTTTAAGCGGATACAGGAAATAGATGAACTGATGAGCCGCACCCGCAAGGGCAGCGACATTTATAAGGTGAACCAACAGGCTGGCGGGGAATGGGTTAAGGTCAGTGCCGATACCTTTCATGTAATTGAAACTGCCCTGAGATTTGCTGAGACAACCGGAGGTCTTTTTGATCCAACCATTACACCTCTGGTGGAGCTTTGGGGGATCGGGACAGGCAATCCCCAAATACCGGACCAGGAGGCCATTGAACAGGCCAAAGGGTTAGTTGATTACCGCAGGGTAGATTTGGCTCCCAGCAGCCGACGAGTGAGACTGACCCAGCCCGGCATGGGGCTAGATCTGGGCGCCATCGGCAAAGGATATGCCGCGGACAGCGTTGCCCAGCTCTTGAGAGAACGAGGAGTAGAAAGTGCTCTACTCAATCTGGGGGGCAATGTCTACGTCATCGGCGGCAAGCCCGACGGCACTCCCTGGCGCATCGGCATCCAGGATCCCTTTTCCGATCGGGGTACCCATGTGACTATCCTTGAGGTGCGGGATACCTCCATCGTTACCTCTGGGCCCTACGAAAGGTTTTTCATTAGAAACGGCAAACGCTACCACCACATCCTAAATCCAGAGACCGGCTATCCCGCCGATACAGGGCTGGCTAGTGTCAGCATTATCTCTCCTTCATCGATAACTGCCGACGCCCTTTCCACCAGCGTATTTCTCCTGGGATTGGAAAAAGGACTAGCCCTCTTAGAAGAGATGGAAGATGTGGAGGCCATGCTGATTACCAACGACCGGAAAGTCTATCTTACCAGCGGCCTTAAACAGCAGGTGAAGTCGCTGGCCAAGGGGTTTGAATTCCATGACTAGGAGTAGATACTTCAGACCTGGGGATTTAATCATTTATGGGGCACTGCTCATCATCTTTGTCATGGGCACTTTGATCGCGGCCGGCGGCTTAGGTGAGGAAGGGGCTGTAGCCGTCATCACCCAAGACGGTAAGGAGATTCGCCGGATCAATTTGGGACAAGTAGATGAGCCCTATGAGTTTCAAGTGGAGAATGAAGAGGGCGATTACAATATCATCCGGGTAGAACCTGGCCGTATCCGGGTGATAGAAGCCTCCTGCCCAGATAAGGTTGATGTCAAACAAGGTTGGATATCCGGCGCCCATCAGTCTATTGTCTGCCTGCCCAACCGCCTGGTGATCCGCATTGAAGCAGATGCACCCGACGCACAGGACGGCATTGATGGTATAGCGTTTTAGTTGGAAAGGAGCCACCGGCATGAATACCCGGCGCATAACCTGGATCGGTGTTCTTGTATCCCAAGCCCTGGTGCTCCACGCCGTTGAGCGCATGCTGCCCATACCGCAGCTGGCACCGGGGGTAAAACTGGGCTTAGCTAATATCATCACTATAGTAGCACTCAACATACTGCCCTGGACAGATGCCTTCCTGGTCATGGTGCTCCGGAGCATGCTGGGGGCATTGCTGGGCGGGGGTGCCAGTGGCGTGCTTTTTAGTCTGGCAGGGGGAACTATGAGCTTCTTAGCCATGTCATTCTTGATGAAGTACAAAGACGTTTTGTTCAGCATCGCCGCCATCAGTGTGGGTGGAGCTTTCCTTCATAATGTGGGCCAGATCATCATGGCCAGCCTAATAGTCGAGACCTTTAATATATTTGTATACTTCCCCATCCTTGCGGCCTCTGCCCTGGTCACCGGCTTCTTCACCGGCGTGATTAGTGATCTCATCATCAATGCCATCAGCCACGCCCGGCTGCTGCCGGGCAAAGCCCGCCGCTGAGGCCTATACCCAACTGAACCAATCCAAAAAACCCAAAGGAAAAGGGCCTCAAATGAGGCCCTTTATTTCAGTGTGCCCAGCATGTCTGCTGAGCCGATGGGTTGAAAGAAACCCTGTCGCCTAACTAGCGGGAAAACAATCCGTAGGCAAGGGCGTCACTGGTAACCGTGGGGTCTGAAGGAAGCCGAAGGAAGAGCATGGAACGTAGCGCATGCGAACCGATGTTGGCCCTCTAGGTGGGTAACCTTGCTGAGAGTGGGAAAGCCCGAAAGCTAGTTGACCTAGGGGGTTAG
>JAAYGR010000253.1 GCA_012727675.1 Bacillota bacterium | reverse complement strand
GAATTTGGGTTAGATCTTGAGGATACTTTCAGCACTTCTGTCCTTAGCCTCCTTGGCGAGATTGCGATCCATGCCATATTTTGCTGCTGCTACTTACTATATTAACTATCGAAGTGCTAATTCCTTTCTCATCAGCAAAATTTCTTCAATATTGTCACATCATTTTCTCGAGCGTAGCAACTCAGCTGGTACCGGAAGCAGTGGGCTTACAAAACACCAAGATCCGACCATCTTCCCTGAAGCCCAGCAGCTCCTGCAAATGGACCTCTCGGCTGATATCCTCCAGCACATGCTGAATAGCTCCATCGTCCCAATGGAGATCATCGGCTTGGAAGTCATCGTCACTGCTGATGAGGCTGGTGCTGAACTGTTTCTCGAACAAAGCCACTATCAGTGCTATCTCCTCAAGTGTGATGCTCCCCATGTCCCTGTCGATTTCAACCATGGACATGTCTTCATATTGGGTTACCCGCAGATCAAAACAGCTAATTCTCCTACCCGCGAGCTCCACAACCAGCTCAATGTTCTCCCCAAGGTGCTCGCCGAACTTAGTATAACTCTCAACATCCCAAGGGCCCTTGACAAAAAAGCCAAACCGCATAGTGCGGGATTGAGGCAGGATCTGCAAAGTCCCCAGCTGCGGATAGCGGGCTAGAAGAAGCGCCAATAAGTTGCCGTGACCCTTTGCTGCATATGTATCCTTTTCCAACACAACAATCACCTCATCGAGAGAGCCCCTCTAGTCACCCGGTATTGCGAAAGGCCCGGAGGTCGCCGGGCCTTGGAGACAATCCTTACTTGGCGTATTCTGTTGCTCTCGTTTCCCGGATAACAGTGACTTTAATCTGACCGGGGTATTCCAGTTCGCTTTCAATTCGCTTGGCTATTTCTCTAGCCATCCAGATCGACTCAGCATCATCAATTCGCTCCGGCTTCACCATGATCCTGATCTCCCGTCCTGCTTGGATAGCATAAGCCTTCTCCACGCCTTCGAAGGAATCAGCTATGGCTTCCAGTCTCTCTAGACGTTTGATGTAGGATTCCAGGGTTTCACGCCGCGCGCCTGGACGGGCTGCTGATATCGAATCGGCGGCTGCCACAAGTACAGCCTCTACACTCCGGGGTTCACAGTCTCCGTGATGACACTCCATCGCGTGAATCACTTCAGGCGACTCCTTGTAACGCCTCAGGAGGTCTGCCCCGATTTGCACATGGGTACCCTCTATCTCATGGTCAACTGCCTTACCTATATCATGGAGCAAACCAGCCCTGCGGGCCAGCTTCTCATCGGCACCTATCTCCGCTGCCATGATCGCAGCCAGGTGAGCCACTTCAATGGAATGCTTGAGCACATTCTGTCCGTAGCTAGTGCGGAACCTCAGCCGCCCCAAAAGCTTGATCAATTCTGGGTGAAGGCCGTGTACATTAGCCTCGAAGGTGGCTTGCTCACCTTCTTCCCTAATAACAGCTTCTACTTCCCGCCGGGCCTTCTCAACCATCTCTTCGATCCTAGCCGGATGAATCCGACCGTCTGCCACCAGCTTTTCCAGGGCAATTCGGGCAATCTCCCGTCTGATGGGATCGAATCCCGATAGAATTACAGCCTCCGGTGTATCATCTATGATCAGATCGATTCCGGTCAGGGTCTCTAGTGTGCGGATATTGCGCCCTTCACGGCCGATGATCCGCCCCTTCATCTCATCATTTGGGAGGTTCACCACCGACACAGTTGCTTCAGCAACATGGTCCGCGGCACACCGCTGGATGGCCAAGGAGAGTACTTCTTGACAGCGCTTATCTGCCTCTTCCTTCGCCCTGGCCTCCATATCCTTGATCATGAGAGCAGTTTCATGTTTCACCGATTCCTTGACTTGACGCAGAATCATTTCCTTGGCTTCCTCCATGGAAAGCTCTGCTATCCGCTGGAGTTCAGCCTGCTGCTCAGCCAGAATCCGCTCAACCTCTTCCCTGCTCTCTGCCAGCTCCTTCCGCTCCTTTTCCAGAAGGTTCTCCTTCCGGTCTATGTTCTCCGAGCGGCGGTCAAGGGCTGTCTCTTTCTGGGCCAGGCGCCGTTCTTGTTCTTGCAGTTCAGCTCGTCTCTCCCGGAGCTCCTGCTCCATCTCAGCTCGCAGCTTGTGGACTTCCTCTTTAGCCTCCAGCATCTTTTCTCGATACTTGGCTTCAGCATCCCTTTCGGCGTCCTGAAGAATACGGCTCGCCGCTTCTTCAGCGGAACCGATCTTTGCCTCAGCGAGAGACTTGCGCATAAAATAACCGGCGCTAAAAGCGACGGCGGCTATGAGCACAAAGTAAGCAAAACTAATGATTGTCACCTCCTACCTAAAAAGATATGCCGTTTTCAAAGTTGCTTGTAAAGAAAGCCGAGCACAAACTCGGCTTGGTACACACTACTGAACAGTTCACTAGTATGCTCCACAGTGTCATTTTAGCTTGTTTTGGGACCACTGTCAAGGAACGAGAAACCCATGGATCCCCTAGTTCAAATGCTCCTCCTGTTCCTCTCTAAGCACCTGTTCAACGGCATTACGGACATCGCCTGAACTAAATCCCCGCCTCAGTAGATAAGCGGCCAACTTGCGCTTTGCGGTTTCCGTATCGTTCCCTGCATAAACCCTGACTCTGCCCGCTGCCGCTTTAAGGGCCAGCTCTCGTTCATCCACCGAGTTCCGAAACTCTTCTACGGCCTCCTGGATAACTTCCTTGGGAAGCCCTTTTTCCCGCAGTTCCTGGATGAGCCGTCGCTCACCCATGGGGTTAGTACGGGTGCGGTTCTGGATCCAGTCCCGGGCAAACTGCAAATCGTCTATATATTTCAGCTCCCTCAGCCAATCCAGCACTTCCTCCCGGATATGCGGCTCAAAACCTTTCCGCCGCAAATATCCGTCCATTTCGGCACTGGAACGGGGACGGAACTTGAGATAGTAAAGTGCCTGGCCCTTGGCTTTACTAATGTCGCTCCCTAAATCTACCTGCTCGCTGAAGGACCGGCCTTTACCGGAAGTCGAGCCGCTCAAAGCTGCCGTCACTCCTTATCCTGCTGTGCTGCTTCATCCTGCTGGCCATCTTGAGCCGCTGGAACCAAGCCGACGGCTGCTCTAATTCTGTCCTCGACCTCCTGGCAAAGCTCAGGATTCTGCTTTAGGTATTCTTTAGCATTTTCCCGGCCTTGGCCTAAACGGATATCACCATAGGAGTACCAAGCTCCACTCTTGTTGATAATATCCAGCTCAGCGCCTATGTCCAAGATATTGCCCTCTCGGGAAATACCTAGACCGTACATGATATCAAACTCAGCTTCCCGGAAAGGCGGCGCCACTTTATTCTTAACCACCTTGACCCGGGTACGGTTGCCGATGACTTCACTGCCCTGCTTGATGGTTTCGATGCGCCGAATATCCATCCGAATAGAAGCATAGAACTTCAGGGCCCGTCCACCGGGAGTTGTCTCGGGATTGCCGAACATGATCCCGACCTTTTCCCGGATCTGATTGGTAAAAATGACAGTGGTATTGGATTTACTGATGGCACCGGTCAATTTCCGCAGTGCCTGGGACATCAACCTTGCCTGCAGTCCAACATGGGCATCGCCCATTTCCCCTTCGATTTCCGCCCGGGGAACAAGGGCAGCAACTGAGTCGATCACCACAACATCCACCGCGCCGCTTCGCACTAAAGCTTCCGCTATCTCTAAAGCCTGTTCTGCATTATCCGGCTGGGAAATCAGCAGATTATCAATATCTACTCCCAGCTGTTTAGCATAGACCGGGTCTTGAGCATGTTCAACATCGATAAATGCCCCAATGCCGCCGGCCTTTTGGGCCTCTGCTATAATGTGCAGAGCTAAAGTGGTCTTACCCGATGACTCAGGACCGTAGATTTCCACTACCCGCCCCCGGGGAACGCCGCCTACCCCCAAAGCTATATCCAGAGCCAACGATCCAGTAGGTATGACCTTCATACTGACAGCCTTGGCATCCCCCAGACGCATGATGGATCCCTTGCCGAATTGCTTCTCTATCTGATGCAATGCCATATCCAGGGCCTTAAGCTTCTCCGACATATGCCCACTCCTCTCAAGGCGGAGACTTGCCATCTCCAAACAGTTGTTCGTAATACGACTATATCACATGGAACCAGATGGGGCAAGCTCCACTGCCGCCCCGCCAACGCAGAATCAGTCGGCTGCGCACCTCTGAGCAGCACCTGCCGACAAGTCGGGGGCTGGCTGATGATGTAAGAAGCAATTGACAACCTAGATGTAGGATAGTCTTAAGCTTCGACAACAGCTAAATCAATCCTCCAACTCTTCTTCCAAATTCCCCAGCAAATAGCGCCGCAGGATATCCAATGCCGCCAGCGCTGCTCGCTCCTTCACCTGCAGGCGGTCACCGGCGAATTGGCGGCGAAACGCCTTTGCACCTCCAGGATAACCAATGCCAAAATACACCAGTCCCACCGGCTTGGCCGCACTGCCGCCTCCAGGCCCTGCGATCCCTGTTACAGCTAAACCAATATCTGTACCGGCCCACTGCCTTACTCCCTCGGCCATGGCCTTGGCAACCTG
>JAAYGR010000252.1 GCA_012727675.1 Bacillota bacterium | reverse complement strand
GATATCGGTACTGCCCGGTTGTTATTGAATCAAACCTTGGAGACATTTGAGAAAAAAGCACCCAAGGCCATGCAAATACTTGAAATGGGCTTTGATGACGCTACCGCGGTCCTTATGCTACCGGAAAAATATCGCCGGCGTCTGCGTACTACAAACGCTGTCGAGCGTCTTATCGAAGGGATTAGGCGCTAGGAACGAGTTATCCATATTTTCCCGAACCGGGAATCGGCAATTCGCCTAATTGGAGCCTTACTTATGGAAATTGACAACAAATGGATAAGCGGCAAAAAATACCTGGATATGAGTGAATACCTTCAGTGGCAAGAAGAGCAAAAACAAATCAATGATCAAAGCAAAATTGCGTATATCAGATAAGCTTATTGATAACTGAGGAATTTACACACTAATCTGGACTTGATCCCATCTGATTAATCGCTTCCAGATAGGATGTTATATACCCGCTTTCTCTTGCGGAATTGAAGGTTGAACCACCAGTTATCTGGATGCTGTTGCAGCCTACCTTTTCAATAGCATATTTCACTATTTCAGCAGCTTCAGTTGCACCTACCGGTTCAGGCAGGTTCTTATTCCTTCTCGCCAGTGATTCATGCTCTGCTCCAGAAAAACAGAATTGACACGGTTTTCCTGATGCTGCATATTCACACGGCCAGAGGCATTGAAACGCAACCCAGTCAACACCCTGCAAAACGGCGTTGCCAATAAACGGTAATCCTGATGAGGTCTTTTGTCCATAAAAATCTGTCTTAGGGGGGAAGCTCACAAAATCTAGGAAGGTATCTTCATAGAACAAGGCGGGTTTTTCATCAAGTATCCTTAGGGAAAACTTGGTCTCCAATTCCCTGGCGTACTTTAGCAATTTCAACTTATCCCAGGATAGAATCCCGGTGAGGTATCCCAAATGGAAGCCCATATCTGTTAGCTGTGCAATAACTCCATCTGAAAAGATCATGCAATTGCACATCAATGGGTTTACACCGAGACGATTTGTCTTGGCAAAACGCCTGTAGACATCCTTGGAAACCTTGACTCCTCTACTGACAACGAGGCATTTTAGCTCAACGGAGTCTATTCGTTCACCCAGCAGATCATAATGGTTCACATACTCACTCCTATTCGTATCACCAACATGATTATTTGATGCCAACACTGCGAAATGTTTAGTGTTTATGGCCGTGGACCAGTGGACTCAAATCATCACTGCTACGCTTTTATTCGCTTTTTTCTTACATTATTCCTGCCCCAGGCTTTTCTCCGGGATAGCCCGCAATCATCTGTGAAATCGGAAATCTTGTGCTGGCAGTCTGTCTGTTGGCTGCGCCTTATATTCAACTGACTTCCATGTTCAAACCAGTAGCTGGGTAAACAACTCACCAGACATGCTCAGCGCACATAAATAGAAACCCTCGCGATCCCCAACCGAGGGATACGCGAGGGTTGATTGACGACCTGACTTACCAGACAGTGTACCCACCATCGATGATTAGGTCTGCCCCTGTCATGAAGGAAGATGCATCGGAAGCAAGAAAGACAACGGCGCCGCCCAACTCATGGGAAAGACCAGGCCGCCCCATGGGAGTGAGCCTCAGCCACCAATCCTTGGCCATATCGGTCTGCAGGGTTTTCTCAGTCATGGCCGTCTTCATGTATCCAGGGCTGATGGAATTTACCCTAATACTATATTGCGCCCATTCACTGGCCAGTGATTTTGTCAGGTGAATGACACCCGCTTTAGATGCGTTATAGGAACACTGCGGCTGAGGTACATTAACAATGGAGCCGGACATTGAGGCAATGTTGATGATGGAGCCGCCGCCCTGCTTAATCATCTGTTTACCAGCCACCTGGGATCCGATAAACACCCCGGTGAGGTTGATATCAATTACCTCCTGCCATTCTTCAAGGGTCATCTCTTCCGCCTTGATATTCTTGCAGATCCCGGCATTATTGACGAAAATATCCAGTCCACCAAAACGCTCCACGATTTGTGCAACAGCTGCTTCCATCTGGTCTAGTTTACGGACATCTGCGTAGATGGCCAATGACTCCACTTCATACTCAGACTCCAGCTTGCCTGCCTCGGCCTGGCATTTTTCCATATCAATGTCTAGGAGTGCTACCTTTGCGCCGGCCTTGGCCAACGCCTGGGCCATGGCCAATCCTAAACCTTGAGCCCCGCCGGTGACGGCGGCTACCTTACCATTTAGACAAAAACTGTTTTCACCCATTTTCCCACCTCCGTTGTGATCTATCATTGTCTTCATTTTCCAAATTGTAGGCGGATTCCTTCAACACTGACCCGGTTGTCCGCGCTCTAAATAGTGAAGACACTTATTCAATCACATTAGCGGTTATCCCCAACAGCTCACATACCTTCACTAGATCTGACTGCCAATCACCGTAGACAAAGTGTGCATGATTAGCATGATAATTTTCAAACAAGCGCTCCGGCGAAATGGGAATGCGGGCGTAAGCATGCGGCCATTCCCAGCAGGTTTCTTTCAGTTTTTCAATAGGAACCGAGACAAGTTCGCCTGCAAAGATGGCCATCTCATATCCTGCCTCGGAACGCGATAGCCTCGCAAAGGTTACCTGCCCCGGCTTTGCCAGTGACTGCACGTGTGCTCCCCCGGCCTTATACTTAGGGATAGTGGGATACAATGCGATATCCTTCAAATTCTCCTTCGGATCGGCTGAATTATGTGCAAACCAGGTGGCATGGGCTCCACAATTGCAGAAAACGTATAGACCAGTATTGCGGTCATAATGGCGCAAATCCGTCAATAAAGTGGGTTGACCGGTGAGCAACTTCAGGATCTGCATGGTAAGGGCACCATCAGAATCCCCTTCACATGAAAAGACAGTGGTATCCTTCTGCCCCCGCCAATCATACGGATCATTACATAGAGCACAACTCACACACTGGGTGACATAATGTTCACTTAGGTCATAGTGACACTTCACCCCTATGAAATCCAGGCAACGCTCACGAACAAGTTCCTCTGTTGCCAAGTAACACTTTAGCTGGAAAGCCAATGTGTCTCGTGTGAGAGCATCCCCATCATAGGCCACTTCCCGGCAGTTGTTCTCTAGCCATTCCAAGCCTTCTGTAACCACTTCGTCAGGCATAGCCTGGGCCCGACGAATGATCTCTATCTCACCTATATGCTCCACATCCACACCAAAAATCCTATACCACCGGTCGAAATCAGGTGTGGTAGTACCCATCCCGATACTCCGCCCACCAAACCAGCCATAGACTTGCCCGCGAAGGCGATTTACTACGGAAGCAGCCCGCAAGAATCGAAGCACTCTCTCTTTCACCTTGGGATCTCCAATAGAACCCCAGACTCTCTCGGGTCTAATGCCAATTTGCCGCAAACCGCCCGCACTAGCCAGCATCCCACCCAGTCCAGGCAAACTGCCGTCCTCTGGTGTCAATATAAGTATTGGCTTTTGCAGCAATTGAGCAGCAATCACGCTCAGATAAGGAAAAGCAAACACCGGTATATTAAATATCACTGCATCTACCCCTGCACTCACTAACCGGAAAGCTTCTTCTCTCGCTATCGCAGGGGTATAGATAATCCTGTCGCCTGTTACAATCTCGATGTCAACGGCCTCATTAGTCAGGATTTCCACAATCCGGTTCGCATGATCGCTGATACCCTGGGCCAGTGTCTCGTGTACTCGCGGCCTTCCATCGGAAAATGAAAGAATGCCTACCTTCATGAAACACTACTCTCCTCTCTTGCAACAGTGTTATCAGCTCTTGTTCTTGCTGCTTCGAGCCTCCCTGAATTCTTGTCTCGCGTTATTGAAGAAATCAAATTGCCTTTTACACGCCGCATATGTTTTTCCAGAGCGACCGCCGCAGCATCAACATTGTGAGCTGCCACTGCTTCTATTATCTCGTTATGTTCCGCGATCGTTGCCTCAAAATTCGCGGCGTAACGACAATCCATTAAACGTGTCATCTGTACCAAGTCGCTGATTTCACCGATTAGCTCCTCCAGTTTTCCATTGCCGGCGATAGCAGCCAATGTTTCGTGGAACTTCCGATCGAGGGTAATGCATTGGCTATGCTCTCCATATAAGTACGCATCAGCATATTCTTGACTAATGGCTCTCAATTCTTGTACCTGTTCATCGCTGGCCAAAGCAGCCGCTTTACGGATTGCTAACGCCTCTAGAACCTCCCGCACTTCACAAACATCTATGATATCTTTCTCGCATACTTCTTTGACAAATATGCCTCGCCGCGGTTCAACCCGCACCAATCCATCTCTCTCTAACTGACTCATGGCCTCCCGAACTGGAGTTCTGCTCACTCCCAGTTCCTCTGAAATGTCACCTTCCATTATCCGGGTACCAGGAGGTATGGATTGATTCAGAATCTGTTCTTTGACCATCTCGTAAATCCTTCGTCTAAGTGTGAAGCGTTTCAAGCTACCCCCAGTATCCATAATCTCCGTCACCTCCTACAGCCTTGGTTCCCGGACAGTCAACGCTTTTTCGCAGACCTCTTCTTATCCCTTTATACCGCTCATCACAACACCCTGGATGAAATACCTCTGCCCGGCAAAAAACAAGGCTATAATCGGCAAGGTCATTACTGAAGACGCCGCCATGAGCTGTGCCCAGTTCACAACGTAATCAGATTGAAACTTCTGTAACGCCAATGCGAATGTATAGAGTTCCTCTCGACTAAGATAGATGAGTGGGCCAAGAAAATCATTCCAGTGTGTTGTAAATGTGAACATAGCGACTACCGTAAGTGCTGGCTTAATTAGCGGCATAATGATTCGCCAGTAAATTCCAAAGGAGGAACATCCATCAATCCTTGCGGCATCATCATAGGAGTTTGGCAGTGTTAACATGAACTGACGCAGCAGGAAGATATAAAATGGGCTGCCAAAGAACGCGGGTACCCACAGAGGCTTAAAGGTATTTACCCAACCAAGGTTGCGAAATATCAAGTATTGCGGTACCATAGTCACCGCAAAGGGAAGCATCAAAGTGGATAGCATTATACCAAACAGCAGTTCCCGGCCCTTCCAACGTAGCCTGGCAAAGGAATATGCGACTATCGATGAAGATAAGATATTTCCAATGATATTCATCCCGGTTATATACAACGTGTTCTTAGCGGCCCGCAGGAAGTTAATGGTTCTAAGCGCATCCCCATAATTAGCCCACCGAACGGGGGACGGAATCAAATTTGGTGGTATTCGCACTATCTGTGGATCGGTTTTCAGGGAAGTGCTGACCATCCATACCACAGGAAACAGATAAACCACACTTACGAGAATCAATAAGACATAGATTCCAAGGCTACGTAACCGTCTCATAGCTCGTAATGCACCCACCTTTCGCTAAACCGCACCTGGATCAGAGTAACCACTAAGACTATGATGAAAAGAATCCATGCTAGGGCTGATGCATATCCCATACGGAAGTATCTGAAAGCATTAAAATAGAGATTTAGTACATAGAACAATGTGGAATCAGCCGGACCACCATTGGTCATGATATAGCCTCTAACGAAGATCTGCATCGTGTTGATAATTCCCATAATCAAGTTGAAGAAGATTGTGGGCGTCAACAAAGGTAGGGTAATATGGGTAAATTGCTTTAACCCCGAGGCACCATCGACCCTGGCAGCCTCGTACAGTGAATTTGGTATACCTTGCAGGCCAGCAAGGAATATGAGCATGGGACTTCCACATTGCCAGGCTGACATCAAAATCATCGCCGGCTTGCTCCACACTGGAGACGCAAGCCACGCTGGGCCTTTGATGCCGAAAAACCCCAAAACCATGTTAAGGATACCGTAACGGGAATTGAGCAGCCACATCCACAGCAGCGAATTGGCTACCAAAGGTACTATAGAAGGCACATAGAAGCATGTACGAAACAGAGCCTGTCCCTTTACCGGCACATTCAGAAGTAGTGCCGACAGCAGAGCTACTAGTAGGGTTAGCGGCACTCCAATAACAGTCATATAAACGGTATTGTATAGGGATTTCCAGAACAACTCCGATTCCGGACCTCCATCAAACATCCTTATGTAGTTTTCAAAGCCGATGTACAGGGGTGGCTGTAGTACGTTATATTCATGAAAACTAATATATAGGCTAATAACCATGGGCCCAGCGGTAAAGATCAGGAAGCCGAGTATCCAAGGTAGTGCACAGATCCAACCAGCTATGGTCTCTTCATGCCTTGCCCATCTAATGCGGTTCAGCATTTCCTAAACCTCCTCGCAGACTTTGAGGTTAGCACAGTTCAGTTTTCCCTGACTGACTTACTTACGAGAATGAAATTATCCCCTAGAGATTGAAGATTATAGACACCCTAAGGGACAGACGTCTAACACGCTAATAAACAGCCTTTACATTGGCACCAACATTTCCGGCGACAAAAACATATCCCTATAGTGAAAATTCCTTACTTGCCTTTGCGGCCCAGAGATCATCAGACGGGCCTAATTCAATTTGCTCGGGCTTATCTCTGTCGTTGCCCATAAGCTGATGAATTGTGGGATGGCAGAGGTGTGTATTGGCAATCACACCTCTGCTATCCCCTATTAGCTTACCGCTGAGTCGACCAGAATCGATCTAGGGCACGCTGAACTTGAGTCTGAACCTCATCCATAGCTGCTTGCGATGACATCTTACCATAGGTCACGTTATCCCAAGCCCGAATCAGCATATCATATAGGTAAGCATTAACTGGATTGATAGGACGATTTCTGCCGTTAGGTACATCCTCCAACTGCTTACGAACCAGTGCTCTGTACCGTTCGGATAGAGGTGACAGATCCCAAACTTCCGGATCTCCAGCCATCAATTTCTCAAAGTCTTCCACCCTTGCAGGCAGATGACGGCCGCCTCTCCAGACAGTTAGTCCGCCTTGTTTGGCTACCCAGGTCACAAACTCAATGGCACCTTCTAACTCCTTGCCAGTTGTACCAGTCATGATAACCATGGAACGACCGCCCAGAATGTTGGCACGGGTGCCGCCTTGTGGTATCGGCATCGAATCGATTCCACAGTTAACGTCTGGCGCATATCTCTCTAGCATTTCGAAATGCCACGTACCCATTCGAGTAGCAGCAGCGACTCCACCACTGAACTTGTCCTGACCAGTTGCTGTGACTGTACCTGCGTCAAATACATCATAGGCATCCCGGCCGCCAACCGCCTCGTACAGTGCAAGAACCATGTCCATGGCCTCTACATTCTCTTTCATATTGACGGTTACGGTGTAAGGATCCGGCGAATATACACCACCGTTCTGCCAAGAGAGCAGATACAACAACGCGTGATACCCGAACTGGAAACCGCTTTGGATAACCTGCCCGTTGTGATCCCTAAGGGTGGTCTTGCGGGTTACCTCCAGCCACTCGTCCCAGGTCTGCGGCGCAACCTCGGGGTTCAGGCCTGCTGCAGCATACATGTCTTTGTTCCAAACATAGGAAGCAGTTAGATTGAAGTGTGACGGCAAGGCATATAGCTTACCATTAAACATGCAGGCTTCCCACACTGCATCTACGAAATCACTTCGTTTTATGTTTGCCCGCTCTGCGATAGCATCGAGAGGCATCAGGGCACCCCGTGCCGCCCAGTCGGCCACCGTCATTCTGTCTAACAATACCACCGGAGGTGCTGTCCCGGCAGCAACAGCAGTCATCAGTTTTTCAGGACTTTCGGCGAAACCGAAGGCACCAGATACAACTTTGATCTCGTATTCATCCTGTATCGCGTTAAAGTCTGATGCGAGGAAATTTTTGCCAGGGTCATCGGCAGGAATTCCCCACACTTCAATTACGGTCTTAGCACTAACTACACTGCTCAGAAGCACCAGCAGGAGTGTCAACCCAGCCATAAGTGATAGCAATGATTTTCTCATAAACCGCTAACCTCCTATAGTAGAAACTAGCTTCTCCTTTGTCCCTCTTCTGAGTTCACGTTGTTATAATATTACTGATACGGCCACCCCCTTTTCTCTTTAATTTCCTCCAAACCAGTTATCACCTATCAGTGGGATTGTTCTTCTCGAATCACGATGTATGGGGTTTCTTTCATAGGATCCGGATAGAAGATCCCTGTTCCCACGCTGTCAACCACTTCCACATAGTACATCAGATCCCAGTTTCTATCATGGTACTCAGCCGGAATAACCCCTTCGTATATCATCTCCGATGGATCAACCAGTTTCATCGGTTGCACCTGGAAGGTATAGTATTGGTTCAAGTGACGGTAATACAGCCGCACCACCTTTATGGGATTACTGCTGGCTATCCTACAGCGGATACGTATATCGTTGCTCCACTTTGCATAGCGAACGGGTTCATGTTCAACCTCGATTACGCTTTCCCTATGCTTTACCGGAACACTAAAGGGCTGCTCCGTACCGAGGATGTAGCGTCTACCTGACGTTCCCTCAGCTACAATGCAATACCGCAGCTGCCGACTATTCTTCAGAAGCTCCTTGGGTATTGCCCCTTCATATATGAAATCATCCACCTGCTTCAGTTCCACCATCCGGGAGCTGGAGCAGCAATCTTTCGAATCATTGCTGCTGTTATCATCACATACGTTGAACCATACACTGCGTACAGTGTCTATAGTGCCTTTGGCAGTAACCTGCAGCGTGCACTCTTGCTCTGCGTCGAGTCGTGATGGCGGCACATGGGTCAGGGTGATCCCGGCTCTATTGATCACCAGTCCAGAAATGAACCAACTCTTGCCGCTATCTGCCCACAAATCCAGTCGGAGACGGCCTCCTACTACTTCTACCTCTCGTTTGACCACAAGCTTCTTGCCTTTAGGAACAACCACTCCATCTAGCAGCAGCTGTCCATTTATCTGGGCATACATCGGCCCATAATCGCTTGTGTTGTTCTCAGGATTTGCTGCGATAATGGTTGCTTCGTACACACCATCAGGAAGATCGACCAAGAAAGAACCAGGAGCGTTTGACCAGACGTAGTCATTGTAAAGGGCATTCCGGAAACCAACTAAGCACTCGTTAAATACCCGTCCCGTGTCTCTTCTTCGATCGTCGAGATCTCTATCGGATATACGGATATGGGGGTGTGTTGCTCCCACTACTCTAGTACTGGTGGTCCAGCCAAATCCAGTTATCGGATTGTACCTCGAGACCTCGTCGACGCCAATAAAGTGCTTTTCTACGTGATAGTTGTCATGGATAGAGAAGATCATGTTTTCGCGACGAGTGCGACGTTCGGGCTTGCCTCCAAAGTCGAAGGCGTAGTCAAATGGGGCGCACTCTTCATACAGCCTTATCAGCTCTTCCAAACGTTTCTCATCATCGTCAATAAGCACCAGCTTGTCCTTCCAGTGACCGGAATCGATTGGCCCTGTAACCATGTGATCATAGTAGAATCCATCGGTAAGGCGAACACACTCGTGCCAGAAGCTATTGGCCTCCCGAATCAAGGCAGCCGCTTGCTTGAGGGCAGCTAGATCCTTTGTCAGGTAATACAAGGAAAGCTGCTCTGCACTTCTTATCTTATAAGCATGGTAAAGCGCCATATTGCCCAATACACTGACATCCAGGCGCGTAGCCACAAGTTCCCGGTCTGAGTCGCTTGATTCAAGTTCCTTGGCCATTTCCAAACACTGGCGGCCGATATTTTCAAAATAGGTGCTGGCCTCTTCAGGTGTCACCTTGGCAGATGTCCTTTCGGTGAGCCTGAAAGCAGCTGCCTCTGCAATGCTGTGCATGGTTGCAGGGTCGCTGGGATACGTCTCCATGTAGTAATCCAAAATGCCGCCGGTATCTATTTCTGGCCAGGTGTACATATTGGGATCGCTCATTTGATATCTAATCAAGTACGAAATAACCTTACTAGACACGGCATATGCCTTCTCTGCGATTTCAGCCTTGGGCCCGAAACGACTCCTTAGTTCACGCCGCCATACCTCTGGAGAGGTTTCGGGATTATAGGACATCCGGCCGAACAGGAGATAGTAGAACCAATAACGTTCATACTCCCACCGATAGTACTCAAGGTCCCGGCAGGCCATGATGCGCCAGTAGCCTGGTTCGTTGCCGTAACCCTTTTGGGCCAGCGGAGGATTCACCTCAAATCCCCGGGCATCGCCCAACTCCATACTCAGGGCAAAGCGACGGGCATACTCCGGATCTCCCCAGAGCAGGACTCGATGAGTACCAAGGCTCCATAATTGATACATGATCGGCGCGGCTAAAGGTTTCTTTAGGAAATCAGCATAACTGTAAGCTGGCAACTGCTCTGCAGCCTGGTAAGGAGGTCCTTGGTGCTCAGCCCAGTACTTCATGGAGAGGCTCAAAGGAATTTCCATGTCGATTGCTGCTTGAATAGTCTCCGGTTTAGCAATCCAATACCGCAGGTCGAGATGTACTTTGCGCCCACAGTCTTTGATTGCACGGAAGATAGAGTTAGAGAAGAATTCTGTTTGAATACTTCTAGGCACTCCCGATTCTTCATTGGCCCGAATCTGAACGCCTTTTATGCCGGGGCATGCATTGAGCAAGTGTTTCAATCCATGGTAGGTGTAGCTTTCTAGGTTATCCCAATTCAGACCCTCCACCATAGTCCGAACCTGATCGCCGCCACCAAACACACTATCCTTCCAGGAAGATACTTGCCATACTCCTAAGACGAAATCTATGCCCCGCTGCTCGGCAAGTTCGCATATGTATCTGAGCATCTCGAGATTCCGTCTTTGCTCTTCCTTATTCAGCCCAATTGCCGCCACCTCAGGGTGTTCCGGAACATCAATAAAGAATGGGAATAGCGGAGCTAAGTAATATGTTTGATGGCTGAAAACTAGATTGAAAGAGTTGTAACGGTTTTGAGCCAGCATTCCAAAATAATCCTGCCAGAACTGGCGAGAATAGAACCATTCGCGCTCTAGATCCTCATTATGTAGGAAAGTGAAGATTCCCCTAACCGGCACATGGGGTGATTCACTCATATTCGGAACATCGGCAAGAGTTCCGCCTTTATCTAGAATATCTGCGATCTCCAAGAGGCCGTACATAAGCCCAACTTCATCGCCACCAATTACAGCGATGACATCCTTTTCACCGGCCTTGCATCGCGCTATGGCAAGTTCCTCACGCCCTTTGGGGATCTTAACACTTGCATCACATTTGATGGCATTCAATAAGGAGCTTTGGGCTTTCTCCCAATCGCCTGCAGTGCCAGCAACTAGCATCGCGTTGGCACTGGCAGAAGAACAGTCCAGCACTTGCGCAACGTCATATCCCCTTTTCCTGAGTGCACCTATCAACCGCTCATAGCCAAATTCCGCCGGACCGTTTGAGTCAGTGCATAACCACATTAGATCCAACCTCTCCATGTTTGCACCTCCGAACTATTATTTATAACTGCTCATTTGGCTCTACATCATGCTCTCTGCGAAATAGAGACCTTGCTTAGACTGTCAGTTGCGCAACAGTGTGAACATTTCAGCTCCACTTATCTTCGCCTAAAACAAAAAGTAACCGTTAACAGCGCTTTTTTGGCTACGCGCCTTTCACTACACTCTTAATACAAACACAGATTTCTATTGTATTCCCGTTAAATTATTGTCTTGTCCAACCCGTCACTGTATTGCCACTGCTCTCGTCATTGTTATTTTCGAGGCGTCATCGATTATTCCTTCCATAAAAAATAAATTATAATCTCTTCTGTTTCGCACTTTATTCTGCGCATATATCTATAAATCGCAAACAGCCTGTTATCCGTCTTAGATTTGTTACTCGCTTCCGCGGGGCAGTTCATTCTCAGGGAACGTAAGACTGCTTCAAGATGCTGCACACAAAAAAAGAGTCCCACTCCACTGTCTTTTGACAGAGAGCAGAACCCACTTTAGTCCATAGACTATTCTGCACGGGGCAACTCCCCATAGGAAAACAAAAAACCAAGATCACGAAACACTATTCTCCGGCTCTGCTAACACCCCTTCGTCCGCGCTCTCCTCTCCTTCAGCTTCTGCTAACGCCAGGCTTCGTGACGAGGAAATGAGATTATCTCTCACACGCTGCAAGTGTTTCCGTATGGCAGCTACCGCCGCGTCTACGTCGTTGGCAGCCAAGGCATCTACGATTGCATTATGCTCAGACAATGTTGCCTCTATGTTTTCCGGCCGGCGACAATCCATAAACCGAGTCATCTGTACCAGGTTGCTGATATCCTCAATGAACTCTATCAGCTTCTCATTACCGGCAATGGATGCCAGACTCTCATGGAACTTGCGGTCGAGGGCAATACAATCGGCGTATTCTTCCGCCGCGTATGAACGGGCATACTCTTCGTTGATCTGTCTTAGCGTCTTTACCTGTTCACTATTGGCCTTCGTCGCAGCCTTGCGAACAGCCAATTCTTCCAAGACTTCCCTGACATCACAGATATCCATCATCCGTTTATCGGTTACTTCTGTGACAAAAATTCCTCGGCGGGGTTCGACTCGAACCAACCCATCCATCTCCAGCTGGCTCATGGCTTCACGGACAGGAGTCCTGCTTACACCGAATTCTCTAGCGATCTCGTCTTCCATTATCCGAGTGCCGGCAGGCAGAGACTGGTTGAGAATCTGCTCCTTCACCGCTTCATATATTTGCCTTCTCAGTGTAAAACGCCTTAGACTATGGACCTTTGTCTTCAATCCATTCACTTCCCTTGGCTTCGTATTAATCTCCGATATAGGAGATATGATGGCTCCTTACCGTAATGTTATTATATATGAATTATAGCATGAACTCGACTGTAGACTGCCGTTCCCCTCTATTTCTTCTCAGCTGCCTTGCTAACAGAATCGTCCCATAATCACCTTAATGATTGGCTTTGCGCAAAATCCGACCCATATGACAGCCATCAACGCGAAAATTTCGCCAAAGTAAAGATCTTTTCGCTTATCGAGAAGGAAATTTTGGCTGAAGAGCGAAGACAGTAGATAAATATGTTGAGTATAGAAAGTGATAACACTATGGTCACTTTAAGGGATGTTGCAGAAGCAGCCAAGGTATCGATTACCACTGCCTCCGTGGCGTTTACGTCCTCTCGGCCAATCTCCCCAGAGACTCGCCAGCGGGTCCTAGAAGCAGCTAAGCGGCTTGGATATGAGCATGCGAACAGTCGACGAAAATCGCAAGACGTACAGGAACAAAAGGGGGCAAATATAGCCTATTTTGTTCCGTCGCTCAACAATCCGTTTTTTGCCGGCTTTGTTCGGGGGATTGAAGAGAGGCTGCAGAGAGACTTACATAACCTTATTATTATTAACACAGAAGGAGCAGACGACAGGAGAATAGCCGGCTACATGGATATGCTGATAGACAGCAATATCGACGGCCTGCTCCTTACTACAACCCGCAAAGTAGGTTCAATCATCGCTGATAAGTGCACTACTAACCGCTTGCCTGCTGTAGCCCTGTTTTCACCTCGCATTCTATCCGGGATAGACTTAGTGTCCAGTGACGATGAGATGGGATCAATGAAAGCAGTCACCTTTCTCATTCATCAGGGTTTCAAGCGCATCGCTTTTTTGCGGGTAAAGGACAGCAGCACCCACGAAAACCGGCTGCAGGGTTACAAACGGGCCCTGCTCGACAACGGGCTGGAGTTTGAGCCAGAGCTGGTGATAGAAAGCGTAGGGCATGACGACCTGGCAGCCTATGCGTACAGCAAGGTTTTCCTCAAGAAGGAGATACCTTTCGATGCCGTGTTTTGCTGCAATGATTTGATGGCTTTTGGTCTTATAAAGGCCCTGAGGGAAAGGGGGCTGCGGGTACCAGAGGATGTGTCGGTGGTGGGTGCCGACGACACCATTGCCAGATTCATGTCGCCCTCCCTTACCACCGTGAGAATTGAAACAGAAAGAATGGGATTTCTAGCAGCCGAGCTCTTGCTAGAGAGAATGGACGGTTCTCCTTCTACGGAGCCGAGAACAGTCAATCTTCCGGAAGAGCTGATCATTAGGGAAAGCGTGCTCCATCTCAAGAGACCCAGCGACACTTTAGCATTCAGATAAAGACAAGTATATCTCAACGTTTTTAGATAGCAAGGTTACTGT
>JAAYGR010000251.1 GCA_012727675.1 Bacillota bacterium | reverse complement strand
GCGGGTCTCTTTTCGTTTTCATAAAGGAAAGGGTATGAGAACAGTCGGCAGACTAAACGCATAGTCCGCAAATATCAGAAAGTCTCAAATTGACATAAACAAACTTGACAGAGCAAAAATAACAAGATAGAATAAAAGTGGTGCAAAATTTCACTAATAATATGATCGGGGATTGGTGAAGCGGGACTGCTCGCAGCATTATTTTAAGAACGAAGTGCTGCTTCGCTTACATTACTTGGCTACAGAACGGCGGCAGGTTAACACATCTTGGTGGAGTATCTGCGCTTTCTCTATGACTTAAAAACTAACCGGTTAGATCCTGAGGCTATAACTGCCGATACCTTGTGGAACTGGCAAAACTGAGAAAGTGTTTGACGTGAGGGGGTGATCAATGCCTTTAAGAACAGGCTGTTTGGGAAAGGTGAATTGGGTAATTCGTAGTGATCCAGGACTCCAGAAAAAAGGAGGCATTGTGAAGTGAACTGGAAGCATAAGCTAGCTTTGGTAGTGGCTTTGGCGTTTATTGCTTCATCACTCGGCTCCCTCGTCCTGGCAGCAGAACCCGAGAGATTCCTTGATGTAGCACCAGGTATTCCCAGGCATGAGACACTGATCCTTGAAAACCCCGAAGGACGAATAGCTGATGCGGGCCGGTTTAACAGATGGGCATCGGGTGGAGGAGACTCCACAGGATTGCAGCAGTTGTGCCTTGACACCCTCTGGTACATTGACCCTGATGCAGGTATTGACGACCCTTGGAACAACTCGCTGGCAGCGGAACCGCCTATCTACAACGAAGACTTTACCCAGATGACAGTCAAGTTGCGGGAAGGTATTTACTGGAGCGACGGTGTTGAGTTCACTGCTGATGACGTGATTTTCACAGTTGAAACTCTCATGGCGAATCCGACCATGGAGTTTGGTGCACAGCTGCAGCTTAATGTAGCAAAGGTTTACAAGACAGACGACTACACAGTTGTGTTTGAACTTACACAACCAAACTCCCGCTTCCATACCATCTTTACGGTCCGCTGGAGTGCATGCTTTATTATGCCGAAACACATTTGGGAGCATGTTGAAGATCCCATCGCCTATGACTTTAACCCACCGGTTAGCCTTGGACCATACGTCCTTAAGGACTACGATCCCAACGGATATTGGTATCTGTGGGAGAGGCGGGAAGACTGGGATAGGACTAGCCTTGGAATGCAGTTCGGTATGCCCCAGCCCAAATATGTACTCTATAATGCTCCGGGACCCAGCGATATGCGCATCATGGCGCAAGCCAACCACGAACTCGATGTAATCCATGACCTGTCTCCTGAGGGAGTGCTTACCTTACTTAGGCGAAATCCCACCTCAGTTACTTGGTTTGACGGTTTCCCCTGGGCCCATCCAGACCCAACTCTGCCTTCGATTCTACTTAACAACGAGAAATATCCATACAATATTCGTGACGTTAGATGGGCACTCGCACTGGCCTTAGACATCGTGCAGATATCGATGGCTTCATACAACGGAGCTGCAACTCTATCGGCTATTCACGTGCCGCCCACCGGAGGATACCTTGAGTGGTATTTTGATCCAATGGAGCAATGGCTGCGGGACTTCTATATCGAGGTGGACGGCGAGAAGTTCTATCCATATGATCCAGAGGTCACCCTACGAATTGCCGATAATGTCCGGCAGCAGCTGCCAGACCAGGTACCAACCGATCCTGCTGAGATCAAGAAATCTCTAGGTTACGGATGGTGGAAAAACGCTCCAGATATCGCTGAGAAGCTTCTCTTGAAAAACGGCTTTACTAAAGACCGACGGGGTAAATGGCTGCTTCCCAATGGTGAACCCTGGAAGATTACTATCATATGTGAAGGCCACACCCGTCCAACTATGACTCGGGCAGCCACCATGATTGCCGAACAGTGGAACAAGTTTGGAATTGAGACCCAGACTGAAGTCACTGATGTTTACATTCTCAACACGAGACTCAACTATGGTGACTATGAGGTAGGTATCGACTGGTGTATCGAAACATGGGGAGGCCATCCTGACCTGTTCTGGTTCTTGCAGTCGTGGCATTCAAGTTTCTATCGGCCGTCTGGTGAACCGGTTGTCAGCAAGAACCTAATGCGCTTCAAGAATGAAGAACTGGATCGTATTATTGAGGCCATCCAAGCCCGTGATTTCGATGATCCCGAATGCATCGATCTAGGTATTGAGTATCTCAAGCTCTGTGTCGAAGAACTGCCGATTATTCCTCTCATGTCCTACAACGTCTTCTGTGTATGTGACGAGTACTACTGGGAGAACTTCCCGACAGCTGAGAATCCATATACTAACCCGGTGTCTAACTGGGCTAATACAAAGTTCATGTTCCCGATGATTCGTCCGAAGCAACCGAATCAGTAATAGTGCCCATGCCCCCCCATGCCTCGAGGCATGGGGGGCTGTTACAGGCAAAGGAGGACAAGATGTTTTATGAGCAGTACCTTTCTTCGATACATCGCCCAGCGGGTAGTGCAGTGTATACTGGTCATTTTTATCGGGATAACCATCACTTTTCTCGTCCCTAGATTTTCTCCCACAGATCCCGTGGAAGCTGCAGTCAACCGTGCCATGATGATGGGGCAGTATTCTCATCCCGATGCGGTTAGAATGATGAAGGAAGCTTTAACCAAGATGTATGGATTGGATGGGACGCTGGGTCAACAGTACATCCGCTTTTGGAAGGGCCTATTATCCGGAGACCTGGGACCATCCCTTTCTTCTTTTCCCAAGCCGGTAATGAGTCTGATCCGAACCTCACTCCCCTGGACAGCAGGCCTTCTTCTAGTATCAGCTATCATTTCTTGGACAGTTGGAAACCTCCTAGGATGTTTGGCTGGTTACTTTGGAAATCAGCGCTGGTCTCAAGTTATAGGAATGATAGCCATGGCTCTCCACCCAATTCCTTATTACATTATGGCCTTCGTACTGCTAGTTGCGCTGGCATATGTCATACCGGTATTCCCAATCGGTGGTGCCGTCGATATTGGCCTCAAACCGAGTTTAGGCTGGATTTACATTTCTAGTTTGTTGCGGCATGCATTCCTACCTGCTCTCTCTCTGGTCTTGATAGGTGTGGGAGGGTGGTTTATCGGAATGAGAACCCTGGTGACAAACGTGGTGGCAGAAGATTATGTGACCTATGCAAAATATGCGGGAGTTTCGGATCGAACCATTATGTACCAGTATGTTATGAAGAACGCCCTGCTGCCCCAGATTACCGGCCTAGCCATGCAGATTGGACTGATCTTCAATGGAGCCTTAATTACCGAGTATGTGTTTAGTTATCCCGGATTGGGATACCTAGCGTATAATGCTATTTTCACTGGAGACTACAGTTTGATAATGGGTGTTGCGATCTTCTCGATAGTGGGGGTATCCTTAGCAGTCTTGCTCATCGATCTTGCCTATCCGCTATTTGACCCTAGGGTGAAATATCAATAAGAAGGGGACGGTATGATGCGGAGTCTTGTTCGGATCATTGCAGATCTATATCGCTATGACGGAAGATGTCGCTTCGGCTTTACAGTCATTCTGTTAATAGTCATCTTTGCTTTGCTTTCCTTCATTTCGCCCTATGATCCCGGTTACTCATATTATGCAGCACCAAACATGCCGCCATCGAGACAGCATTTTTTCGGCACCACCTCTAGAGGGCAAGATGTCTTCTGGCTAATGACCTTCGCTGTTCGCAACTCCTTGACCTTTGGCGTTACTACCGCCCTCTTGTCTCGTATCATCGCTGTTTTCGTTGGCCTGACAGCGGGGTACAAAGGTGGGATGGTCGACCGGATAATGATGGTAATTAACGATAGCTTTGTTGTACTTCCGGTTCTTCCGCTGCTGATCTTGATCAATTTCATCATGAAGGGGGTAATGACCCTATTCCGTCTAGCGGTGATTATATCTTTATTCGGCTGGCCGTGGGATGCAAGGCTGATTCGCTCCCAGGTGCTCAGCCTAAAGGAAAGGGAGTTTACCTTTACCTCCCGTTTTTCTGGCTCTAGGACCTCCAGGGTTTTGTTAACAGAACACCTGCCCTTTGTGATGCCGATCATTCTCTCAACAACCATCAACAATCTACTCTGGGCAATTGGGATGGAGGTTACCCTGGCGGTGCTGGGATTGTCCAATATAAGTATTCCAACCATCGGAACCACTATTTACTGGGCTAACCAACACCAGGCATTGATTTCCGGCGTGTGGTGGTGGCTCGCGGCCCCTGTAGGTATTTCGGTGCTGTTGTTTATTGCTCTATACCTATTGGTTGTAGGTTTAGGAGAATACCTAGATCCAAGAACGCGGCTGCAAAGGATGAAAGGGGTCCTGAGCGATGAGCGTGCTTAAAGTTGAGAATCTAAAGGCGTACTATCAAACGGAGATGTACGGTGTCAGCCGCAATGTAAGGGCGGTTGATGGTGTATCGTTGGAGCTGCAGAAAAACGAAGTCTACGGCATTGCCGGGGAATCAAGCTGCGGCAAAACAACTCTCATAAGGACTTTGTTCGGGGCATTTGATCCTCCCTTGAGAGTGGTGGAAGGCACAGTCACTTATTCGCTAGACGGTGAAAGTGTTGATGTTACTAAAATTCAAGGGGAGAGGCTAAGGCAGATTCGATGGAAACAAGTGTCTTATATACTGCAAGGCTCAATGAGCCTTCTTAACCCCGTGAGGAAGATTCGTAAGACCTTTTGGGATTTTACCCGAGCCCATGAACCTATTACTGATGCAGAGAAGTTTGAAGCGATGGCCAGAAATCACCTGAATCGATTGGGATTACCTGCTCAAGTTTTGGACTCATATCCCCATCAGTTATCGGGTGGGATGAAACAGAGGGTAGCCATCGCCCTGGCTACGTTATTCGAACCTAAGGTTATCTTGGCTGATGAACCGACAACAGCCCTGGATGTAATTGTGCAAAGGGGCGTTTTGCAGCTACTTAAACGGATCCAGCGGGAAACACAAAGCACCCTGGTCATAGTCACTCACGATATGGGGATTCACGCCAACATCGCTGATCGGGTGGCAATTATGTACGCTGGCCGTATCGTAGAAGAAGGGAGAGTCAAGCACATATTTGGCGATCCACTGCATCCTTACACCAAACACCTGATTGAGTCTCTGCCGAAGATAGGCGATAAGAGCACTCGGACTAGTATACCGGGCGCTCCCCCCAACCTGGGCGACCCGCCGCCCGGGTGTAGATTCCATCCTAGATGTCCTTATGCTGAACCAATTTGTCGCCGAGAGAGCCCTCATCTTGCTGCAGTGGCAAATGACCGGAGAGTAGCATGTTTCTTGGTGACAACAAAGGAGAATGCCCATGTCTCGTAATGAACCTTTGCTGGTTATCGACAAGGTAAGCAAGTTTTATCCTGTTGGCGGCTTGTTTTCTCGCACCAGGATTGCCGCAGTTTCCGATGTCTCGTTAACCATGGCCGAAAGCGGTCCGGAAATACTGACCTTAGCAGGAGAGAGCGGCAGCGGCAAAACTACATTGGCCAGGATGGTTCTTCGCCTTATTGAACTGAGTGAGGGACGCATTCTTTTCAACGGGCGCGACATTACTACCATTCGCACCAGGGAAGAGCAGATGGAGTTTATGCGAGCGGTTCAGCCCATATTTCAAAATCCATTTGAGGCCTTCAATCCTCTAAAGAGAATTGATAGCTACCTAACCGAGACGGCCAACAACTATTCAGTCGAAGGTGCTTCCGCTGAACAGCGGATCAATTCAGCCCTTGAGCTTGTTGGCCTTTCTGTGTCAGGAGTAAGGGGCCGCTATCCCCATGAGCTATCAGGAGGACAGCTGCAGCGGGTCTCAGTAGCTCGGGCGCTTCTCGCTTCGCCATTGCTTTTGGTTGCAGATGAACCGGTATCTATGGTAGATGCTTCGCTGAGAATGTCAATTGTGAATCTCTTTAGGGAACTTAAGGAAAAGCATGGAGTCAGTATCATCTATATTACCCATGACTTAGCCACCGCCTACTATATCAGCGATCGAATAGCTATCATGCAAAGGGGATGTATAGTAGAAATTGGTCCGGTGGGAAAGGTTCTGATGGAGCCCCTCCATCCTTACGCTAAGCTGCTGAGGGAGTCTCTGTTAGAACCAAGGGCCGACGCCGCTTGGAATGAAGAGATTACATTGGCGTCCATAGAAACAGAGGAGTTTGTTAGGCAAGGCTGTAAGTTCGCTGAGCGCTGTGAATCGAGGCTGCCTATTTGTCAAACCAGTGAGCCGCCTTATAGCGTCGTCGACGGGCGGGAGGTGAAGTGCTGGTTGTACGCTGGAGAGGGAAAAAAGGCCGTGGTATGATGAGCCAATTAGGCTAATACTGTCTACTCCTGCTGGATGGGAGGGCGTGTTCACAGTCCTCGACACGTACCTACTGCAGCTTTGAGGTGTGGCTAGGCGGATGGTGGTTGGGCAGCGGCAAGTAAGATCAGGTGGGCTTTAGGGTGGGTACGGCATGGACGAAACCAGCGATCAGGTTGTTTGATGGCACGTGGGCGAATAGTGGAATAAACGGAATTATGAGACTCTTAGCCTAGATGCAGCTAGCCATTGAATTATATGTTACAATGTAGTAAAATAGTAAGCAAACAGAGCAGATGCAAGGAATACGAAATTTGCAAAAACGTCAACAAATACGGCAGGCAGTCTGCTCTGGCAAAAATCACAAGAGGAGTGATGGAGTCCATGGACCGAAAGAAGCTGGCGGTTGCATTGGTTGTTGGGATGCTGGTTTTGGGTATGTTAGGGACTGTGGCCGGTGCAAGCGGCGTCTCAGGTAAACTGACTATCTGGTCCTGGGGCGCTGGAGGAGAGAAGGAGGCACGGGAAGCGGCAGTCAATGCATTCATTAAAGCCTATCCACAGCTTGATGTCGAACACTCAGTGATACCTACCGCAGACAGTGTTTGGGACCAGAAACAAGCCGCCGCTTATTCCGCTGGCACCGCAGCTGACGTAATGCAGATGTCTCCCGATTACTATGGATTGCTGAGCAGGTACTATGAAGATCTGCGTTCATATGTTGAAAGAGATGGCATCAACCTCGAGGAACTGACTACACCGGGAATCCTGGATGGTTATTACCGCCCAGACGGAAAGCTAGAGGCAATGCCGCTATTGGCGAACTGCTTCGTATTTGCTTATAACAAAGAACTGTTTGATAGATTCGGAGTAGCATATCCGACCGATGACTGGACCTGGGAAGACTTTGCGGAAATGGCTCCGAAGTTTGTTTCCGGTTCAG
>JAAYGR010000250.1 GCA_012727675.1 Bacillota bacterium | reverse complement strand
TCCTTCAGCATTGTAAGCATACCCAAGTATCAAAAAAAGCTCCCGCCCCAAAGGACGAAAGCTTCCAAACTTCCGCGTTACCACCTTATTTCCGCGGGTGTGGCACCCAAGCCATGGGTTCCACCAGCGGCACTCTAAGCTGTAACGGGCTGACCCGATCAGTCCTACTAGCTGCAGTCTAGGCATTATTCACAGTGCCACGGTCTTACTGCCCAACACCTGGCTGCAGGGTTCAGATGATAACTCAAGGGCGACCTTCGACAATCCCTACCGAGGAGATCTCCCAGCCGCTGAATCTCCCTCTCTTACGGCGGTTAACTGCCTACTCCTCCCTCTCACCGTCTTAAGTATGCTGCAATTTGTTTCTAATTCTACCCGACCCCGCGGGTGAAGTCAATAGTCTTGACACTATCTTACGCATAGAAACACCATATCAACAATCTCTATGCTATAATAGTAAGCGGGTATGTCTAATAAGGGAGGGAGAAGCAATATGCCGGAGAAAATCCTGGTGGTTGATGATGAACAGTCCATCGTTGAATTGATAAAATTCAACTTGGAAAAAGAGGACTGGCAGGTTGTTACAGCTTACGATGGTGATGAAGCTTTGGATGTATTCCGCCGGGAAAACCCCGACCTGGTTCTCCTGGATATCATGCTGCCTATAATGGACGGCTGGCAGGTCTGCAAAGAGCTGCGGGAGACCTCATCGGTTCCCATCATTATGCTGACGGCCAAGGGCGATGAGCCCGACAAAATCAAAGGCTTAGAAATCGGAGCCGATGATTACGTCACCAAGCCCTTCAGTCCCAAGGAGTTGGTGGCCAGGGTAAGGGCAGCTCTGCGCCGGGCATCCACGGCATCACCGCCTAGTCAGCATGTGGTCACCCTGCAGGGGCTCAGGATAGACATTGACCGCCATCAGGTTACCCTTGATGATGAACCGCTGGTCCTGACGCCCAAGGAATTTGACCTCTTGCTGCTATTGGTGCAAAACAAAGGGAAGGTCCTTACCAGGGATATGCTCCTGGAGAAGGTATGGGGATATGATTACGGCGGTGAAACCAGAACCGTTGATGTACACATCCGACGCCTGCGGCAGAAAATGGGTGAAGATCCTTCCCGTCCCCGCTATATCCACACCGTACACGGTGTAGGCTACAAAGTAGAGGAGCCTAACTGAGATGAAGGATTTTCGCTTTCAGCGCTTGAGCTGGAAAATTCTCGTTTTCCAGGCGGTGCTGGTGCTTACTGTCATATTGGCTGCAGTGCTGGGCCTTTGGCTGATAGGCTCAGGCTGGCGGCTTTTCTGGATTCTCCTTGTCGCTGGAATTGCGGTTTACGTGACGTACTCGTACACTCAATCCCACTTCTTTGATCCAATACACAGCATTCAGGCATCTATTAATCGGGTAACCCAGGGAGATTTGGATGAACGGGTATTTCTCCGGTCCGCCGGTGATCCGGAATTCGTGGAATTAAGTGAAGCCATCAACGGCATGACAGAACACTATGCCCTTTTGGTAGAGGAGGCAAACCGGCACCGGAACCATCTCAATGCCATCCTATCTAGTCTAGTTGATGCACTGATAGTAGTAGATAAGGAGCTGAGAATTACCCTGGTCAACCCTGCTGCCATTGACCTCTTGGGCATCAGCCCAGACAGCCGCGGCCGTTATCTTCTGGAGAGCGTCCGCAACTATGACCTGGTTCAGCTGTTCCAGCGGGTGCTGACTGACCAGACAACGGCCCAGCAGGAAATCCAGCTGTTCTCGCCCCAGCACTCCATCCTGCGGGCTATTGTCAGCCCAATCCGCTCCCAGCAGGCTGATCAGGTCCTGGGTGTGGTGGCTATTCTCCACGACATTACCGAGCTCAAGCGCTTGGAGAAAATGAGAACAGATTTTGTTGCCAATGTCTCCCATGAACTCCGGACCCCCTTAACCGCCGTCAAGGGCTTTGTAGAGACACTGCTGGAGGGAGCATTGGAGGATGAGGAGGCAGCCCGGCGCTTCCTGGGGATTGTAGCGACAGAGACTGACCGCATGGTTAGTCTGGTCAAAGACCTTCTGGAGCTGTCCCGCTTGGAAGGCACCGAACGGGCAGGGAATCAGGTACCCATTGATATGGTGGAGCTGGTTGAAGATATCGCAAAAAGCTACCAAGGCAGGACAGCGGAGGAGCAGCTTGAGTTCCACCTGGAGATTAATGATGCCCCCTCTGCAGTTCTCGGAGATACCACACTCCTCCGCCAAGCCATCACCAACCTCCTGGACAATGCCATCAAATACACTGACCCGGGAGGCCATGTATGGCTGACTTTAGCCAGCAGCGGTGAGTATGTCTATGTATCAGTGAGGGACACCGGTATCGGTATTCCATCTAAACATCTCAGCCGCATTTTTGAACGTTTCTACCGGGTAGATAAAGGCCGCTGCCGCAAGAGGGGCGGTACTGGATTGGGCCTTGCCATCGTCAAACATATCGTAGAGAAGCATCAGGGCAAGATCGATGTGGAAAGCGAATATGGCGAAGGCACCTGCTTCACCATTACACTGCCGGCCTTTGTGGAGGAGAAAGAGCTGCCGGCTGCAGCAGCCTTTAACTAGATGCTCTTTGCCCGACAGTAATAAATAACAACCAGCAGCAAAAGCCCCCACAACCAGCTGATAATCCGCCGGTACCAGGGGGCTTTAGAAGGTCCCAATGCTTTGTAGTGCTCCATATACTCTTCATCGGCAGCGGTGATCTTTTTCTCCTTTACCAACACCAGTGCCAGCCCCATGGCCAAAAGGCCCAGCAGCTGACGGAGATTGAACATCAGGGTGTCCTCAGTAAAAAAGCCCGTCACAAACTGGGTAAGCCCCAGGAAAAACACCGCCACAAGCCCCATCTGCCCCGGAAAACGAGCCTTCCAGCGCAGGCTCCATACCAATACAAAACTAATATAAGACCCAAGCCCTTGATAGATTCCCAGGGGATGATATATCTGCCCGTCCCATGGGATCCCCCAGGGCACACTGGTCACCCTGCCCAGGCAGCTGGTACCGATGGAGGTGATGGCCAGCCCCAGAGCCAAGGGAGCAGCCAGAACATCTGCCAATATTCGATAATCCCAGCTGTAGCGGTGCATATACCAGAAGGTCACTAATCCAAAGCCCAGAACAGCACCGAGGGGAGACAAACCGTTGCCTATGTTGAGCAGTTCTTCAGGAAAGGCGAGGAAATAGGGAAGCTCACTCAAAACAAAGACGAACCTCGCCGCCAAGAGTCCAGCAATAAACACGCAGATGAGATAATCCAGGACCAGGTCAGTAGAAAAGTCCCGCCGCCGGGCCTCCCGCAGGGCCAAAATAATCCCAGCGCCGTAGCCCACCGACAGCATAAAGCCGTATGCGTAGATATGGAATGGACCTATTTGAAAGAGAACTGTGTCGATAGTCAACGGCAGCACTTCAATGCCTGGAAGGTGCTGCCTCCCCCCTTCCAGCGTTTAGTTAGATGTCTCAAGCTCCGCCGCTTCTACTGCCCCGGCTTGGTAAAGGTGTTCTTCCTGCTCCCGGTGTCCCAATTCAGAGATGAGAACCCCGATCAGCATCAGGGCTGCCCCCAGCTGACCCGCCAGCGGCATGCGCTCACCTAAGAACAAGAAGGCCAATATCGATGCGAAGACCGGTTCTAGAGAGTAAATCAAACTTGCCTTTGTGGGTGTTGAGGAAGGCTGCACCCGAATCTGGAGATACTGGCAGCCTGCTGTTGCAAATACAGCCAGGTAAGCAAGACCGGCCCACTGCACACCTTGAGTCAGCCGGGGCAGTGGATCAGTGAGCAGGGCAGCGGCTAAACTCACTGCCGCTACCACGCCTGTTTGCACCCACGTCAGCAAAAGCGGCTCAGCCAAAGACCCGTAGCGGTCAACTGCGATAATTTGAAAAGAACACAGCCACGCACAAGCCAGCACCCAAAGGTCACCCCTTTGCAGAACGAAGGGTTCTGTGAAATCCACAGTCAAAAGGGTCAGGCCTATGGTAGCCGTCACCACTCCCATCAATGCGGCCCGTCCCGGTGGCTTCCGCAGCATTACTGAGGATAGAATGGGAGTCAGCACTACACACAAAGCAGTAATAAAGGCAGCCTTAGAGGCTGTTGTGTATTGGATGCCGACGGTCTGGGTGATGAAGCTGCCCCAGATCAACAGTCCCAGTGTGATGCCGCTGTATACTGTCCGCCGGGTTAGGACCCTGAGCCTTCTTGCAGCAAAGGGAGTAATAATGAGAAAGGCTATAAGAAACCGCATCCCCACCAGATACAGCGGGGGCAGTACTGTTACCAAGATTTTCAGCACAGGAAAAGTCCCGCCCCAGATCAGCGTCACCAGCACCAAGAGCAGATCAGCCTTCAGGGGACTAATTCTTCCAACTCCACTAAACCCCAAACCCTCTTCCTCCCTAATTCGGAGAGGCTGCGCAGGCAGCCCCTAGTCTATCATCAGATCTCCATTCTTGGCGACATGGGCCGCCAAGCCGCCGTCAGCCAAGAGGCGAATCATCACATCCGGCAGAGGCGGTGCCTGGAGAACTATATCTTGAGTCTTGTTATAGATCCTACCGGTGCTCAAGTCAACCTCCAGTTCATCACCGGGCCCGATCTGGTCGGTGTCGCAGATCAACACCGGGAGCCCCACGTTAATGGCATTGCGAAAAAAGATCCGGGCAAAGGACTTGGCCAAGACGGCACTGACTCCAGCCATCTTAATAATGGTGGGAGCGTGTTCCCTGCTGGATCCCAATCCAAAGTTGTTTCCGCCCACTACGAAATCCCCCGGCTGCACCTTAGAGGCAAACTCAGGGTCTGCATCCTCCAGCACATGCTTGGCCAGCTCCGGCAAGTTGGAGCGGAGATGAAAGAGCCTTCCCGGAGCTATATGGTCAGTAGAAATATTGTCGCCAAACTTCCAGGCTTTACCTTGCAACCGCATTATTCATTACCTCCCTGGGATCGGTGATAACTCCAGTCAATGCGCTGGCTGCAGCCACAGCGGGAGATCCGAGATAAATAAACCCATTGGGATTACCCAATCTCCCCTGGAAATTCCGATTGGATGTATTCAAAGATACTTCACCATCTCCTAAAATGCCTTCATGGACCCCAACACAAGGTCCGCAGCCTGGTGCAAGTACTACAGCCCCAGCGGCTACCAAGCTCTCGATATAACCTAAACGGATTGCCTCAAGGAAAATCCTCTTGGAGGCAGGAACCACAATGCAGCGGACCCCGGAAGCCACCTGCTTGCCGTCCAGGATAGAGGCTGCCACTGCCAAATCCTCCAAGCGGCCGTTGGTACAGGACCCGATGAACACCTGATCTACTTTTGTACCGGCCAGCTCCTTGACTGGGTGGGTGTTATCCACTGTATGGGGAGCGGCCAAAGTGGGCTCAAGCTCACTGACATCAATATTAATGACCCGTTCATAGACAGCATCGGAATCAGCCGCCAAGGGGTAGTATTCTACTCCCCGGCCCTGGGATTCCAGATAAGCCCGGGTCACTTCATCACTGGCGATTAGACCAACCTTCGCTCCAGCCTCCACCGCCATGTTAGCCAAGGTGAGCCTTTCCCACATAGGCATAGCCTCGATGGTCTCTCCAGTAAACTCCAGGGCCTTGTAGGTGGCTCCATCGGCTCCGATCATACCGATGAGGTGGAGAATTAGGTCTTTGGCGTAGACGCCGGCGGGCATCTTGCCGGTCACCTTAATCTGAAAGGTCTCCGGCACCCTAAACCAAGTTTTCCCTAAAGCTATGCCCATGGCAACATCGGTAGAACCCATGCCGGTAGCAAAGGAGGCCAGGGCTCCCGCGGTACAGGTGTGGGAATCTGCACCGATAATCACCTTGCCGGGAGCTGCAAAATCCTCGGCAACCAGCTGATGGCAGACTCCTTCACCTACATCTGACAACCTGCAGCCGGTCTTTTCAGCAAAGCTCCGGAGCAGCATATGATCATTGGAAAGCTCCTTCCGGGGGCTCGGTGCTGCATGATCAATGTACAGGATGGTGCTTTCCGGACGGGCTGCCTTCTCCATCCCGATTTTCTGCAGCTGCTGCACCGCCAAGGGCCCGGTGCCGTCTTGGGTTAGAGCAACATCGACATCGCAGACGATGATCTCGCCGGCCCGGACTTCCCGCCCTACCCGCTGGCTCAGAATCTTCTCAGCCAATGTCAATCCCATATTCTCCATCCTCCTGCAATCTCCATGATCTTAATTCAACTCGGGACGGGGA
>JAAYGR010000249.1 GCA_012727675.1 Bacillota bacterium | reverse complement strand
GATTCTTGCCGGGACAAGGCCCGGGCTGTCTATCAGGGAGTGGCCGAAAGTGAAATGTGCATGCCTTATATGCGGGCTAAAGCCGAATCCTTGGCCGATGTAATCATAACATCGACACCTAATGGAATTGTCGTTGCAGACGATGAACTCTCCATCTTGGCCTTAAATCCCGCTGCTGAAAGTATGTTTGGATGCCGTGCCTTGGATCTTCTGCATCAGCCCTTGGCAAAGCTGATGCCCACAGACAGTTTCAGCCGGGTGTTGCAGCACCGCCAGCTGCTTAAGGAGTCAAGGGAGTATCCGGAACACGGACTGATTGTCCGGCAGTACATTTTTACCCCTGAGGACCAGGATATTGTAATCGGCATCTTTACGGATATAACGGCCGAAAAGAGATCCCAGGATGAGCTTGACCGCCTCAAGGCAACCACCCTGGAACGGGCCCAAGAGGTGATTAACCGCCAGATGCGGGTTGCGCAAGAGATCGCGGGACTCTTAGGAGAAACCACCGCTGAAACCAAGGTCTTGCTGTCTCAACTGATGCGCTTGATACAGGATGGTGATAACCAATGATGCAGTTAGCTGCAGCTGAACCTTTGCAGAAACCAAAATACATTATTGAGACAGGGACTGTATCCCTCAATAAACACGGCGAAGAGCTTTGCGGTGATAATGTGGTTATCTCCCGCCGGCCTGACTCTGTGATTATAGCCCTTTCCGATGGCCTGGGGAGTGGGGTAAAGGCCAACATTCTGGCTACCCTTACCACCAAGATAGCCGCAACAATGCTGGAGATGGGCGCCTCCTTGGAAGAGGTGGTAGAAACGGTAGGCAGCAGCCTGCCCGTCTGTCAGGTCCGGGATTTGGCATATTCTACATTTACTATTTTACAGATTTTTTCCGACGGTACTGTGTATATGGCGGAATTTGACAATCCCGCTGTGTTCTATCTCCACAGGGGTGAGATTACCGAAATCCCTAAGACCGAGCGGTATATCGGCGACAAAAAGGTGAAAGAAGCCAGATTCCAAGCGGAGGTCGGCGATTTTCTGGTGGCGATTTCCGATGGTGTTGTCCATGCCGGTATTGGCGGGGTCTTGAACCTGGGATGGCAGTGGCCAAACGTAGCTCGTTTCTTAGAAAAAACCGTAAAATGCGAGCGCAGCGCAGTCAATGTGGCGCAGCGCCTGGCGGATGTTTGCCAGCATCTTTATGCAGGCAGGCCAGGAGATGATGCTACTGTTACGGTGGCCTATATCCGCCGTCCCCGGCATCTGACCCTGGCGGTAGGCCCTCCTAAGCGGCGCCAGGATGATTCCCGGATGGCCAACTTGCTGGCCACGGCACCGGACAAACGTGTTGTCTGTGGGGGTACCACCAGCAATATCATTGCCAGGGAGTGGCAAGTTCCCTTGGAGGTAGACTTGCGCTACTGCAGTCCTACAGTACCTCCTTTAGGTCGGATTCCCGGCGTTGATTTGGTGACTGAAGGGATCATCACCATTTCCAGCGCCTTGGAAAAATTGAAAGCGCTGTACGAAGGCCGAGCAGTGGCTGAGATTCTCACCGGTGAAGACGGAGCCAGCCGCCTTGCCAGGCTCTTGTGGGAGAGTGACAGTGTTCACTTCCTGGTGGGTAGAGCCATCAATCCAGCTCACCAGAACCCGGAACTGCCTCTTGGGTTGGCACTAAAGGAACAGGTGATCAATGAACTCACCCACTGCATTGAAAAAGCCGGCAAGGAAGTTCGGGTAACTTCTTTCTAGGAGTAGACTTCCAGCAGTGCTATACAGTCAGAAAGGATGATACCAGTGGCTAAGGCCTTGTCAATGGAAACACATGACCACAGCAGCGAAAACACAGGTAATGCCCAAGAGCATAGCTTTGAGAAAGTCAATGAGATAATTGCCCAGCATGAAGGGAAAAAGTCCCAGCTGATCTCTATCCTGCAGAAGGTCCAGGAAGAATACCGGTACCTGCCTGAGGAGATTCTGACCTACATCGCGACAGCTCTGGATATTTCACCGGCCACAGTCTACGGAGTGGCTACATTCTATGCTCAGTTTTCCCTGGATCCTTTGGGGAAATACGTGATCAGGGTATGTGATGGCACCGCTTGCCACGTGCGGGGCTCCCAGAGTGTGTTGGACGCCATCCGCAAGAAAGTTGGACTGGCCGACGGCCAAAAGACCACCAAGGACTTGGGGTTCACTGTTGAAACTGTTTCCTGCCTGGGTGCGTGTGGTTTGGCTCCTGTGGTGATGATCAATGACGAAGTCTACGGGAGCATGACGCCGGAGGCCATCACTGAGATCATAGACACCTTGCAGAAACGGGAAGGGGATGCGGAATGATTGAGACTGCAGCCATGTTGGCAGCTATTCGCCAGGAAAAGCAGCAAGAGCTGGGACTCATTAGACAGCGGTTGTTAGTTTGTGCCGGAACCGGCTGTGTTGCCGGCGGTTCACTTAAGGTATATGAGGAACTGCAGCGGGCTGCGGCAGATAGGGGCCTGGCTGTTTCGGTGGAACTTAATGAAGAAGAAAAAACACAGAAACAAGATGGGGTAGCTGTAAGGAAAAGCGGCTGTCACGGTTTCTGCGAGAAGGGACCTTTGGTAAGGGTCGAACCTGAAGGGATTCTCTATGTCGGTGTTAAGCCTGAGGATGCCGATGATATCATCGCCGCCCTGGCCGAAGGCGAGGTTGTTGAACGGCTTCTGTACAAGGATCCCAATACCGGAGAAGTCTTTGTTAGGGAAGAGGACAATCCCTTCTACCGGCAGCAGGAAAGACTCGCTCTAGCCAACTGCGGAGTCATTGATCCCGAGGATCTTTGGGAGTATATCGCAAGAGATGGTTATGCTGCTGCAGCCAAGGCCCTTACCGAAATGAGCCCCGAAGAGGTCTGCAATGAGATTTTAGAGGCGGGCCTGAGAGGCCGCGGCGGCGGAGGTTTCCCTGCCGGCCGCAAGTGGCTCCTTACCCGGCAGGCTCCCGGCCAGCAGAAATACGTCATCTGCAATGGAGATGAAGGTGACCCCGGAGCCTTTATGGACCGCAGTCTCATGGAAGGCGATCCCCACCGGGTAATTGAGGGTATGCTGATTGCCGGTTATGCCATCGGGGCAGATCAGGGCTATGTTTACATGCGGGCAGAATACCCTTTGGCTGTCCAAAGAATGCAGAAGGCCCTGGATGCCGCTAGAAGTCAAGGACTTTTAGGTGAGAATATCTTAGGCAGCGGATTCGATTTTGATATCGTCATCAAAGAAGGAGCCGGAGCCTTTGTGTGCGGAGAGGAAAGTGCCCTTATAGCCTCCATCGAAGGCGAACGGGGAATGCCAAGGCCAAAACCTCCCTTCCCTGCTCAAAGCGGTCTCTGGGGATGCCCCACACTGATTAATAACGTAGAGACCTTTGCCAACGTACCTCCCATTATTCACAACGGTGCCGATTGGTTTAGGACTCGGGGTTCTGAGAGTAGTCCCGGTACCAAGACCTTTGCCATTACCGGAGCAGTGGCCAATACTGGTCTAATCGAAGTCCCCATGGGCAAGACTCTGCGGGAGGTCATATTCGATATCGGCGGAGGCGTTCGTAACAACAGGAAGTTTAAGGCTGTACAGATCGGCGGCCCCTCTGGCGGCTGTCTCACTGAAGAGCATCTGGACCTGCCCCTGGATTTCGATTCACTCCAGCAGGCAGGAGCCATGATCGGTTCCGGCGGCCTTGTTATCATGGATGATACAACCTGTATCGTTGAGGTTGCCCGGTTTTTCATGGACTTTACCCAGAACGAATCCTGCGGCAAGTGTGTCCTTTGCCGTGAAGGTACCAAGCGGATGCTGGATATCCTGCAGAGGATCGTGAATGGTGAGGGTACGCTGCAAGATCTAGACGACCTGGAGGAAATCGGTGAAGCTGTTAAGGAGGGCTCCCTATGCGGTCTGGGCAAGACGGCACCAAATCCTGTCCTCACTACACTGCAGTACTTCCGGGATGAATACCTGGCCCATGTAGTTGACCGTCGCTGTCCGGCAGGGGTCTGCCAGGGCCTGAAGGTGTACAAGATCATTGCCGATGAGTGCAAGGGCTGCAGCAAGTGTGCCCGGGTATGTCCCGTAGGCGCTATTTCCGGCAAGGTGAGGGAACCCTTTGTCATCGACAACGAGAAGTGCATCAAGTGCGGTGCCTGTAAAGACGCTTGCCGCTTTGGGGCTGTGGAGGAGG
>JAAYGR010000039.1 GCA_012727675.1 Bacillota bacterium | reverse complement strand
GTTCACCTTGGGCCATCCTTATTCCATAACTTGGTAGGGGCCGAAAAAAGAGGTTATGGCCCCATACCGCCGAAAATCCCAACAAGACTGGGGGGATATTCTCATGAAACCGATAGTCCTACTCTTGTTGCTGGCATTCCTAGGCAGTGCTGTTGGCTGTGAACCACAACCCAGCCAGATGGCCAGGTTGAGTATGGAGTCTTTAGGTCTAGTAATTGAAGCCGATGCTCCAGACCTGGAACCGGTAGTTGAATCTTATATCCAGAACAAACTGCCAAAGGTAAAGATCATCGGCTCCCAGGCTATCTGGGGCCGCCTCGAAGAGGGCTCAGCAGATTCCAAATGCCTCTGCTTACTGGAAAGCCGGAAAAACTTAAGTCGGTTGAAGGAAGAGCTGGGAATCCAGTATCTGGCGGTTATATCCATCAAGGCAGAAGAGAGTCCCCGTCATTCCACATCAATCACTGTTGGTACCGACAAGACAGAAGTCCGATTGAGCCAGTATCTGAAAGCAGATCTTGAGTATATGGTCATCGATACCAGCTCTGGCGAAAAGGTCTTTACCGGCCAGGCAGCGGGCAGGTCCAGCGATGTTGCCGATTTTAAGGTCGGAACCGAAGGAACAAGTGTCGGTATCCAATTAACCCGGGAACGCTCCCTGCTAAGAGAGGCAGTGAGAAATGCTTTAAGGGAAACCGGCTTATTCTAAGAAGCAAAGAAGACCGCCATCTTAATCACGCCCGCTACCGAAACTAATAGACCCGGTTTCCCGGGTCTTCGTTAAGCTCATTGCTTAATATTGCCTGCTGCTTTTGTCTGGGGCAAGTTATTTGAACTTCGGCAGCCAGTCACCATGGGCTTCAATTAGGTCATCACAAAGGGCCACAATTTGGTCGATGGTGAGCTCACTGGATGTATGGGGATCCAGCAGGGCAGCATGGTAAATATGCTCTTTCTTGCCGGTTAATGCAGCTTCAATAGTCAAAAGATGTACATTGATATTGGTCATGTTTAAGGCTGCCAGCTGAGGAGGAAGCTCCCCTACGTAACAAGGGGCAACACCGCTGGCATCAACTAGGCAGGGCACCTCAACACAGGCTTCCTTCGGCAGATTTGGAATTACACCGTTATTGATTACATTGCCGCCAATCTTGAATGGCTGGTTTGTCTCCATGGCTTCGATGATATAAGAGGCGTATTCCTCTGTGCGCTGGTGGGTAATGTCCTTGTTGTTGACCAAATCGTCCCGCATCTTCTCCCATGCCTTGATCTGAGCTACACAGCGGCGGGGATATTCATCCAAGGGAATATTAAACTTCTCAATGAGTTCCGGATACTGGCTCTTGATGAAATAGGGCATGTACTCAGCATTGTGTTCACTGGATTCGGTCACATAGTAGCCGAAGCGGTGCATGATCTCATGCCGCACCCTGTCCCAATCCGGTGCCCCGTGTTCCTTAGACCGCCGCTTGATCTCAGGATACAAATCCTCCCCATCACGGGTGATCTCCAGAAGCCAAGCCATGTGATTGATCCCGGCGATTTTCCACTGCACATTGTCTGCGGCCATGCCTACACCTTCCAGCAATTGACGGGCACACACCTGTACACTGTGGCACAGACCAACTGTCTTAATGGATGTTGCCCTAAGCATGGCACCGGTGAGAATCGACATGGGATTGGTATAATTGAGAAACCAGGCATCGGGACATACCTCTTCCATGTCCCGGGCGAAGTCGAGCAAGACCGGAATGGTGCGCAAAGCCCGGAAGATCCCACCGATACCGAGGGTATCGCCGATGGTTTGCCGCAATCCGTATTTCTTCGGCACCTCAAAGTCGATAACAGTGCAGGGCTCATATCCCCCAACCTGGATGGCGTTGACTACATAGTCGGCATCCCGCAGGGCTTCCTTCCTGTCGGTGTAGGCTTTAATAACAGCGTGGCCACCGTAGTTGGCATTGATGTTGTTCAGCATGTTTTCCGAGTCTTTCAGCCGCTGCAGGTCGATATCGTAAAGAGCCAGATGAGAACCCTCAAGTGCCGGCGTCAGCATCACATCTCCCAGGACATTTTT
>JAAYGR010000038.1 GCA_012727675.1 Bacillota bacterium | reverse complement strand
TCTAGTGGGTTTTACCTGTGAGAGTTCGAGTCTCTCCGCCCGCACCACTTTTTATGTCACGCTTTCAACTGCAGCCTGTTGGGACCACTTAAAGTTGTGGCCGAGAGAACAGGCTTTTTCTTGTTGTCCGGACAGAATAATGTTGATTACAATAAATGCCGTTCAGAGAAAGTAGGTAGATTACATGAAAAGTACTGTAGAAAAACTGGGGAACAACCAGGTGGTCCTAGAGGTGGAAGTTGATCAGGAGCAGGTGGAAGCTGCCTTGGAGAAAGCCTCCCGGCGGCTGGCTCGGCAGATCAGAGTTCCTGGATTTCGACCGGGTAGGGCCCCTCGGGCTGTCATCGAGATGAGACTGGGACGGGAAGTGTTGTACCAAGAGGCACTAGATGAGCTGATCCCGGAAGCTTACAGCCGGGCTCTAGAGGAGAATGACCTTGTTCCCATCGATTCGCCGGAGCTGGATATCCTGGATGCGGAGGAAGGCAAGCCCCTGAGGTTTAAGGCTATCGTTGAAGTGAAGCCGGAAGTGACCCTCGGGGAGTATAAAGGGCTTGAGGTCACTAAGCAAGTCACCAGAGTGACTAATTCCGATGTTGATCGTGTCTTGGAAGATATGCGGGAGCGGATGGCGGAATTGGTCAGCGTGGAAAAGGAAGCCGTTGAGCTGGGTGATTTCGCTGTCATTGATTTCACCGGCTACATAGATGATCAGCCTTTCCCCGGTGGAGCTGCCCAAGGATACACCCTTGAAGTAGGGGGAGGAGCTTTCATCCCGGGATTTGAGGATCAGTTGGTCGGTGCTAAAGCTGGTGAGGTCCGCCAGGTTGAGGTGACATTCCCTGAAGATTATCGAGCTGAGCAGTTGGCAGGTAAGGAAGCCCGGTTTGAAGTCAAGATTCACGAGATCAAGGAGAAGCGTTACCCGGCTTTGAACGATGATTTCGCCAAGGATGTCGGCGATTTCGAGACGCTCCTGGAGCTGAGGGCAGATATCCGCAAGCGGCTGGAAGAGGCGGAGGAACGGGAAGCAGAGCGGCGGCTGGAGCAGGATTTGATCGAGGCAGTTGTAGAACGTGCCAGCTGTGACGTACCTGAGAAGATGATCCAGCATCAGCTAGAGCACAAGCGCCAGCATTTCGAGAGAAATCTCTATTATTCTGGGCTTGACAAAGAGCAGTATCTGGAGCTCCTGGGCATTACCGAAGATGAGATGGAGGCCCGGATGCGGACTGAAGCGGAGCAAGAAGTCAAGACTTCGCTGGTCATGGAAGCATTGGTAGAGGCCGAAGGCATCGCTGTTACCGACGAGGAACTGGACCAGCACATCGATGGACTGGTTGGAGAAGGTCCCGATGCAGACGCGAGGCGTGAACGGCTAGAGGCACAGCGGGAGAACCTACGGGAAAGCCTGGTTGTGGAGAAGACCATTGATTTGCTGAAGGCCAGTGCCACCATCAACGAGGTTATTGTGGATAAGCCGGAGTCTGCTCAAGAAGCTCAGGATCAGCCGCAGGCCGATGCCCCTGAATCCGATGCAGATTAACACTGTTAAGCCATTCGGAAGCAGGATCATCTGCATTTAGGGAGAAGGGTTATGTCACAACGCTTTTCGCACTTACCCCGAAGGAGAGCCATAACATAGGTGTAAAAAGGTATGTTCAGGGGAACATATACCGCGGCAACAGAAGTACTGGCTTATCTGAGGATACTGGTTGCATAGATTAAAGGGAAGGTGAGAAGCTATGAGTACCCTCATTCCAATGGTGGTAGAACAGACGAACAGGGGCGAGCGGGCATATGACATATATTCCCGCCTCCTGAAGGATAGGATTATTTTCATCGGCGGCCCCATAAATGACCATGTGGCCAACCTTGTTATAGCGCAGCTGTTGTTTCTCGAATCGGAGGACCCAGAGAAGGACATCGCCCTCTACATCAACAGTCCCGGCGGCGTAGTCTACTCAGGTCTGGCTATTTATGACACCATACAGTATATCAAACCCGATGTATCCACCATTTGCATTGGGATGGCTGCCAGCATGGCTGCGTTGCTTCTAGCGGCTGGTACCAAAGGCAAGCGCTATGCCCTGCCATATTCCAGGATTATGATCCATCAACCCTGGGGAGGTACTAGGGGTCAGGCCACTGACATCGAGATTGAAGCTCGGGAAATCATTCGCTTGAAGAGAATTGGGAATGAGATCCTGACTAAGCATACCGGACAACCTCTTGAGCGCATTGAGCGGGACACTGATCGCAATTACTACATGTCAGCACAAGAGGCACTCGAATATGGCCTAATAGACGGCGTGCTCGACAGTTCCAAGGAGCTTCAATCGAAATAAGAGGTGATATGATGTTCAAGTTTGGCGATGAAAAGGGCCAACTGAAATGCTCTTTCTGTGGGAAGGTCCAGGAACAGGTAAAGAAGCTCATTGCCGGCCCTGGAGTATATATCTGTGATGAGTGTATCGAGTTGTGCAATGAGATCATCGAGGAGGAACTAAACGAAGAGCAGGATATTGAATTTGGCAGCATTCCCAAACCAAAGGAGATCAAAGCAGTACTAGACCAGTACGTGATCGGTCAGGAGCTGGCCAAGAGATCCTTAGCAGTTGCCGTATACAATCACTATAAACGGATCAACGCTAACTCCAAGGCAGATGATATCGAACTGCAGAAGAGCAACATTCTGCTCTTGGGCCCCACGGGTTGTGGTAAGACATTGCTTGCACAGACTCTAGCTCGGATTCTGCATGTGCCCTTTGCCATCGCCGATGCCACCTCCCTCACTGAAGCCGGATATGTAGGAGAAGACGTAGAAAACATACTGCTCAAACTGATCCAAGCAGCTGATTACGATGTGGAGAGGGCGGAGCGGGGGATTATATATATTGACGAAGTTGACAAGATCGCCCGTAAATCGGAGAATCCCTCCATTACCAGAGATGTTTCCGGTGAAGGAGTACAGCAGGCACTGCTCAAGATTCTGGAAGGGACAATCGCCAGCGTGCCTCCGCAAGGCGGCCGCAAGCATCCCCACCAGGAGTTCATCCAGATAGATACCTCCAACATCCTGTTTATCTGTGGAGGGGCCTTCGACGGATTAGAGAAAATCATCGAGAACAGGACAGGACAGAAAACCATTGGCTTTGGAGCCGACATCAAGCCTAAGGAGGAAAAGCAGATCGGAGAGCTTCTGCGGCAGGTAATGCCGGAAGATCTGCTCAAGTATGGGTTGATCCCCGAATTCATCGGGCGCCTGCCTATCGTTGTGGCTCTAGATGCCCTAGATAAACAGGCATTGGTGCGTATCCTGACAGAACCCCGGAACGCCTTGGTGAAGCAGTACCAGAAGTTCTTTGAAATGGATGGCGTAGAGCTGGTCTTTGAAGAAGATGCCATCGAAGCCGTGGCCAGCAAGGCTATGGAGCGCAAGACCGGCGCCAGGGGTCTGAGAACTGTGATCGAAGACATAATGTTGGAGATCATGTACGAGATCCCCTCCCAGGAAGATGTGGTTCGGTGCATCATCACCAAGGAGGTTGTGGAAAACGGAGCGCCGCCTACCCTTATCCGGCGGGAAAGCTTAGCAGAGGAAACAGCTTAAGCAAGCATCTCTTGCCTTACTGCTTGAATAAGTAACGATAAAGGACCTGGGTCTAACTCCGGGTCCTTTTTGAGTAAAAGCCCTTGCCCCGGTGCATAATAGACAGTGCAAATCAACCAATCATCGGGGCAGGTGGACCTTCATGATGGGCGTTCTAGGGATAATCAACTTGTTCTTTGCCATAGTCATCGGGCTTTACTTTTGGAACCTGCTTAGAGGTCAGCAATCCAGCAAGACAGCGGTAGATCGAGAGTCTAGGAAAGAGCTGGATAAACTGCAGCGCCTTAATGCCATCTCCTTAACCCAGCCCCTTGCGGAAAAGACCCGTCCTACTTGTTTTGATGAGGTGATCGGGCAAAGTGAAGGTCTCAAAGCCCTCCGGGCTGCCCTCTGTGGACCCAATCCCCAGCATGTGATTATCTACGGACCCCCAGGGGTCGGAAAGACAGCGGCAGCTCGGCTGGTCTTGGAGGAGGCCAAAACCAATCCCCTTTCACCATTTCAGCCTTCGGCAAAGTTTGTGGAGATTGATGCGACTACTGCCCGGTTCGATGACCGGGGAATTGCTGATCCTCTGCTGGGTTCGGTTCATGACCCAATATACCAAGGGGCGGGTCCCTTGGGGGTGGCCGGTATCCCACAGCCCAAGCCAGGTGCAGTAACTAAAGCCCACGGTGGGATCTTGTTCATTGACGAAATCGGTGAACTCCATCCCATCCAGATGAATAAACTGCTAAAAGTACTGGAAGATCGAAAAGTATTCTTCGAAAGCGCCTACTACAGTTCCGAAGACACCAATATTCCCCTGCATATCCACGAGATCTTCCAGAAGGGACTGCCTGCCGATTTTCGCCTGGTGGGAGCAACAACCCGTATGCCCAGCGAGATTCCTCCAGCCATCCGGTCTCGCTGTTTGGAGATTTTCTTTCGGCCCTTGACCCCTGATGAGATCGGCATCATAGCCAGTAATGCTGCCGCCAAGATCGAGTTTACTCTACCTGAAGATGCCTTGGAGGTAGTCAAAAATTATGCTACCAACGGCAGAGAGGCAGTAAACATGGTGCAGATCGCGGCGGGTCTAGCTTTGACCAGCGGCAGAAAAGACATTACCAGAAGCGATATGGAGTGGGTGGTAAACAGCGGTCAGTACAGTCCCCGGCCGGAGAGGTCCATTCCGCCTACACCGCAGGTTGGACTGGTCAATGGTCTGGCCGTTTACGGCCCCAATATGGGTACCTTGATTGAAATTGAGGCAGCTGCCATTCCGGTAGAACCGGGGAAAGGGCAAATCGTTGTCACCGGCATTATGGAAGAGGAGGAGATGGGGGGATACGGCCGCACCATGCGCCGAAAAAGCATGGCGAAGAGCTCCATGGAGAACGTCATTACTGTCCTGAGGCAGAATTTCCATCTGCGGCCCCAGGATTACGATATTCACGTAAACTTCCCGGGAAGTACTCCCGTAGACGGCCCCTCAGCCGGGGTTGCCATTGTCACCGCCATCTATTCGGCCATTACTGGGCGCAAGGTGAGTAATTTGGTGGCGATGACAGGGGAGGTCTCCATCCGGGGTTTGGTTAAACCCGTTGGAGGGATAGTTGCTAAACTGGAGGCTGCCCGGCATGCCGGGGTAAAACGGGCCATTATCCCTAAGGAGAATTGGCAGGCATCCTTTGCCAACATGGAGGGCATGGTGGTACATGGGGTAGAACGCCTAGAGGAAGTAATTGCCCTCTCGTTACTGGATGATGAAAAATCTCCACAGTTATCCAAAGGTACCGTTTCTAGTGGGCTGTTAAGCGCATCGGGTTAATGTTATACTGTTGCTTAGTGTCCGCTATCTATCTGGGGAGCTGGTTACGACGCGGCTCCCTTTAATAATTATTTTCATGATTATGTTGAATGTGTTTAAAGCAGGCAGCTAGAAGGGGAGGATTCTACTGGCAGGAAGAAATCGGTTCTTAGACAAAGATAATACACAGACAGCCATAAACAACGGGGGTGAAGTTGATGACAGATACCATGTTTGAAGCTAGCGGTGAAATGACCAACACTTACCCGCTTCTACCCCTGAGAGGCTTACTTGTCTTTCCATTTATGATCACTCCCTTGGATGTTGGGAGGCCGAAGTCCATCCAGGCCCTTGAGGAGGCCATGACGCAGGAGCGGCAGCTGGTGCTCGCTGTGCAGAAGTCGGCGGAGATCAACGAACCTGAAGAGGGAGATATCCATAGAATTGGGGTTTTGGCAGAGATCAAGCAGCTTCTGAAGATGCCGGAAGGGCAAATTCGGGTGCTGGTGGAGGGACTGCAGCGGGTAAGAATTGAGGAGTTTGTGGAAACTGAACCGTGCTTTCGAGTCCAGGTAGAAGAGATCGCCGAGATAGAAGAAGAGGGACCGGAGATTGAAGCTTTGAT
>JAAYGR010000248.1 GCA_012727675.1 Bacillota bacterium | reverse complement strand
CCAGCCTCAGAGTTGGCGGTCCGGCTACGGCAGCTGGTGCATGGATTGAACCTTTCCTGAACCACTGCACCGAAGACTTCAATGCTGTCACTGGAAAGCGGGGCGTACCAGTGGATTTTGTATCATATGATGGCTATCCGACGGATGCGGGCCTTGTAGTAGGCGGAGAGAAAGTCACGTATTTGCACAGCAATTATTGGTACGATATGGCTCGCGACAATCATAAAATCGTCGTTAGTAAAGAGCTTCCGCTGGAGATCCATGTTACCGAGTGGAATTCTTCGCCGGATTGCCGTGACCCCAGACATGATGATTCCAATAATGCCGCGTTTATTTGCCAAATGATCAAGGATGTAGCTGGCTATGTTGATACCTATTCCTATTGGACGCTATCAGATATCTTTGAAGAGCGTGGTTGGCCGGAGGCTGAGTTTCATGGTGGGTTTGGACTGCTAACTGTCAATGGGATCAAGAAGCCTTCATTCCATGCGTTTAGGATGCTTCACATGATGGGGGATCAGAGAATTCCGGTTACCATTGATAAAGTCGATGGACTTGATGGATTGGCGACAGTATCAGATGAGGGAGCTCAGATTCTCTTGTGGAATTACGTCGCACCGGAGAGCGAAGAGGCTGTCTCGCGGACTGTCAGTTTGGAGCTTAATGGGATTTCGGGCGAGAGAGTAACCGTAAAGCGTTATCTGGTTGATGAATACCACAGCAATGCCTATACTTGCTGGAAGAGCATGGGAAGCCCGGCTGAGCCAACTGAGGAGCAACTCCAAGAGTTAATGGACAGTATGGAGCTGGAGCTTGTAGAGCTCAATCGTTCGGTTAAGGTTGATGGTGGTCGACTGCTGCTCGAATTTACATTGCTGCCGGGAAGCGTAAGTCTCATCGAAATTGAGAACTAGTTGAGGCCAATGGCTTCATCCTAGGGACAGGGTTGATAGTTAACCTGGAAAGATTGTAGACCAAGGTAAGTAGCTAACCCCTCGCTGAAGTAGGCCGCCTCCGGGCGGCTTTTGCTTATTGAGGAAGCAGGGCGTGGTTGGCCGACGTGGAGGCACGGGAAACTATTAGACTCCTGGAGCAGGGGATGAAGTATCCGACTTGTTCGCCCTTGCTCCAATCACTGCAGTTTTCCAATACATTGGACAGGATTGCTGTGGTAATATGTGGAATTATGAATGAGTTTAGTGAGGTAGTATCCAAGGGCGCTAAAGTACAAGCCTTAAAGTAATCATCCTCGGAGGTTATGCATCATGTTCAAAAGAAGAATGACCCGCACTAAACGTACAATTACCATATTGGTTGCCCTGACACTGATTGTCACGGGTCAGCTCATATTACGGCAGCGAGAAGAGGTAGACCTTGAGCTTTACCCACAGCTGATTCCCCAAGTCTTACCGGCCATCTCCACTGACCAGTCTGTCATAGTTCACGATCCATATGACTATCCCGGAGAGTATTATAAGGCCCAGCTCCATATGCACACCAACAAGTCTCTCGATGGCAAATGGTCTACCGAGACAGCGGTCAATGCCTATTATGAAGCGGGATATACATATCTAGCGATTACTGATCATGATCGGGTGACTTTGTTTGATGGTATCAACGACCCGAATTTTGTCATAATTGCGGGAGAGGAAAACACGGTGCCGTGGCCGTTTTGGCCTCTAGGCGCACACATGCTCAGATTATTTGTAGATTCTCCCCAACGGAGCGGCAATGCTCAAACTAGGATAAGTAGTGCCGTAAGGGCCGACGGCATAGCAGGCATCGCCCATCCTAACTGGAGTGGAAATCTGACTACAGGTAAATGGACACTGCCTCAAATGTTAGCTCTTCATGATTACACTCTGGTAGAGGTGTACAACCCTCACTCCAACTCGAGGAAGGATACTGCCACTTGGCATGAACTCATCCGGCGCTTGGGACCGGAAATTTCGGTTTGGGCCATTGCTGTCGACGATGCCCACGATGAGAATCTGTTTAACCGCGGATGGGTAATGGTCAAGACGGAGGGCGTCTCTGAGGAAGCGCTAAAGGAAGCCCTTCTACGAGGTAGTTTCTATGCATCTACTGGTCCTACGGTCGTTTTTGGGGTTGAAGATGGGGTTATCACGGCTAGAATTGAGGGCGATGAACCTGCAGAGATCAGCTTCATTGCCGGCAATGGCGAAGTGGTCTATTCCATAACATCTACTGAAGGCAGTTACGAACCTAAAGGAAATGAGGGCTTCATACGGGTCGAAGTGGAAACCAAGAGAGGCAAGAGAGCCTGGTCTCAGCCGTTCTGGCTGGAGGTGGGGGAGGCTCTCTAGTAAGGCGGGTTGGGCCAGGGTTAGCTGTTCTTCCCCATGCGGTGCTCTTGCCGCCTGGGAAGTGCAACCTTGGAGACACGAACCAAGATGGCTGCGATGAAACAGCCAATCTGATTACCGCGCTGGAAGGAAAGCGGTCGCTCAATTGGGTGAATCCTGGTGCTGTAGCATCGGAGGCAGGCTTCGATTTAGCTAATCCAGACATAAAGTTTTGTCCTTGCAAAGGGAGGAGGCGGAAAGGTAATAACCCCGCCTCTTATTCTTTGATGCTGCCGGGACATTTGCAGCAGGATGGGTGCCCAGGGCCTATGCTTATGAGGTGATTTTACAAAAGCTAGTTCGATTTGAGTCCAGCCCAGCCTGCAGGATATATATGACAGTACGAGGAATTGACAATTTGGAAGATTTTCGGCAGCACAAATCATCAGGGTGGAGGGAAATTGTATGTATTTTGGGGCGGACTATTATCCTGAGCATTGGCCGGAGGAACGCTGGGAAATAGATGCCCAAATGATGCAGGCCGCTCATCTAAATGTGGTGAGGATAGCAGAATTCGCGTGGGCAAAGCTTGAACCTGTTGAGGGACATTTTGATTTCGAATGGCTGGATCGAGCCATAGAAGTACTAAATAAGTATGGGCTAAAGGTGATCATCGGAACGCCCACCGCAACTCCTCCCAAATGGCTCATTGACAAGCATCCCGACATACTGCCTAGGGATGCCGATGGACATGTACGGGGTTTTGGTTCCCGCTGCCACTATTGTGCAACTAATGAGGCCTATCAGTGGCACACTGACGTAATAGTCGGGAAGCTGGCCAAACACTACGGTCAGCACCCGGGCGTCATCGGTTGGCAAACAGACAATGAGTTCGGCTGTCACTCTACAGTTCGCTGCTATTGTGATTCATGCCAGAGGGCTTTTCGCCGCTGGCTGCAGCGTAAATACGGTACCCTGGATGCTTTGAATGAGACCTGGGGGACTATTTTCTGGAGTCAGACATACACAGATTGGGATCAAGTAATAATTCCTAGGAAGACTGTTGCTGATCACAACCCCAGCCTTCTCCTGGACTTTTATCGCTTTGCATCAGATATGAAGGTGGAGTATCAAAAACGGCAGATTGAAATTCTCCGCCGGCATACAACCAATCAATTTATCACCCACAATCTTATGGGGCTTTTTCCCGAAATTGACTACTACAAACTCGGTGCCGACTTGGATTTTGTTTCCTGGGATAACTATCCTCGATTACCAGGAGCGCCGGACAGAGCCCGTCTGGCCATGACCCATGACCTCATGCGGGGTATAAGGCAGCAGAATTTCTGGGTAATGGAGGAGCAGAGCGGACCCAGCGGATGGGGCATTGTGCAATCAACGCCTCGACCCGGAGAAATCCGCCTTTGGACATATCAAGCGGTGTCTAGGGGGGCTGACGGCATCGTCTATTTCCGGTGGCGTACCTGCCGGTTTGGTACAGAGCAGTTCTGGCATGGCATAATCAATCACGATGGCTTGCCGAGACGGCGCTATCAAGAAGTTCAGCAGACTGGCTCAGAACTAAGAAAGCTTGCTCCAGCCCTTGAAGGCACTGTTGTCAAGAATGAAGTAGCCATCCTCTACTCCTACGATCAGCTATGGGCCTTGGATATTCAGCCCAACAATCCTAGGCTAGACTATATCGAAATCGTCAAAGAGTACTATAGGTGTCTCCATGAGCGCAACGTTGGGGTAGATTTTGTCAACCACAATGATGACTTCTCCAAATATAAGGTGCTGATAGCACCTCTTATCTACATGGTAAGTCCAGACTTGGCGGCCCGGCTAGCCTGGTTCGTCAAAGAGGGAGGCGTATTGATTACCACCTTCAGATCGGGAGTCAAGGATTGGGACAATATCGTTACAGATAAGCCTCTCCCGGGAGAGCTGGCTGACTTTCTTGGGATTGAAATAGGGGATTATGACTCATTTTACGGCGACGGTGTTGGCATCAGGCTGGAGCTAGATGGTGAAGTGATAGAGGGCAGTGCCGATACCTGGTGTGATATAATCACTCCCCACTCGGCGAAGGTGCTAGGTACATATACATCAGAATACTATGCCTATGAAGCAGCAGTTGCCGAGAATGCTTTCGGCAAAGGAAGGGCGATATATGTGGGCTCCCGTCTAGACTCTAACCTCACAGCGAAATTGGTCGACTATGCCCTTGTTAAGGCAGAGGTAGCGAAGGGTCTACTGGCCCACACAGGGATCGAGGTAGCCATCCGAGATAAGGGTACGATGCAGCTAATTTTCTTGCTCAACCATACCGGTGAAAAACAGACCGCAACCTTGCCCGGCAGATATATCAGCTTGCTATCCGATATGTCCGTATCTGAGGAGATTGAGCTGGAACCCTATGGAGTGGAAGTACTTCGGGAAGAGTAATTAATAGTGCATTCCAATGGTCACCCCTCGGAGTCAAAGTGCTTGACGATATGACTTCGAGGGGTGAAACACTAGACAACCTAGGCGCCCAGCATAGGTGACTCCGGCCTTCTCTTATTCACCAAGGCAATGCCGGCGGAGACCATTGCCAATGCTACGATGGTATTTAGGCCGATACTCTCACCTAAGAATATGGCAGATAGCAGCGTACCCCAGATGGGGATTAGGAACCGGTATACCGCAACCTCTCCGGCCTTATTGTACTTCAAAATCGAATACCAAATGGAAAAGGCTGTGGCAGAGGCAAAGGCTAGATAGAGAAGCAGCAGTCCTGAACGCCAGTCAAAGACTACTGACCCGAGCCCCGAGGCAATACCTCCAGTCAGGATGAGTAAGACTGAGCCGAAAAACATCTGATAGGCCGTCACCAAGACCGGATGCACCGTTGCCGCTAGTTCCTTAGCTAGAATCGTTCCCAATGCACCAACAAAGGATGAAATCAAAAGAAACCCCTCACCGACGAAGCTGATGGAAAAATCCAATGCCCCCTTGGCCATATTGGCAACCATTACTCCGACAAACCCCACAAGTAATCCCAATACCTTCGCGGGAGTTAAGGGATCGTTCTTGTAGTACATGCGGGAAAGGATAACTACAAACAGACTTCCGGTCGCGCCGATAATCGACCCCTTGATGCCGGTGCTGTAAGCTAGCCCATTGTAAAAGAAAAAGTACTGCAAGGCTGTTTGCAAGAGACCCAGGAGAAATGTCCACGGTAAGATGTTCCTAGGTATCCGAATCTTGATCCGAAACACTACCGTAGCGGTAAAGATGAGGAGCAATGCTGCCAGGAAAAAGCGATAACCGGCAAAGAGCACCTTGGCGCCCCAGTCATCCGGGGGCAGACTAATCAATTCATAGCTGATTTTGAGTGAGGGGAAAGCACTTCCCCACAAGAGGCAGGCAAAGGCTGATAGGGCCAGTACCACAGGCTTTTGCTGCAGCCGTTCTTTCATGCGACTTTCCATTATAACTCCAGTCCTTTCATTTTATTCCATCCGTTTCATGTTTTGACATTGGCTAGTGGAAACCTCTTGGTCCAAGCGGGTTTTGCAGGATATAGTATTAGCAGCGTTGAATGAACTCACACAATTACATAGGCTCAGGGTGTTGCTAGTGGGACGACGGGCTTGTGTTTCAGTTTAGATAAGAGGTGGATAGCATGCGGTGGGGTTGTTGTACCACAGTGGATAACGTCGGCTTGCTGGAAAACGTTGGGTATGACTATATCGAACTCAGTATGGTGAGCCTGGCAGACGATGGACAGTATGAACGGATCGAGAAGGCAGTGGAACAATCACAGCTGGCGGTGGAGGTTTTCAACGTGTTCTTGCCCCGCCATATTAAGGTGGTTGGCCCTGAGATAGATCAAGATGAAATCCGCAATTATGTCGGCAAAGTCATTCCCCGTGCAGCGGCATTGGGCGGCAAAGTTATTGTATTTGGCAGTGGGCAGTCACGGTGGGTGCCAGATGGGTTTTCTAAGGATAGAGCCCGCCAGCAAATTATTGACTTTACTAAGTTTCTAGCTGAAGAGGTCAGCCGGTATGGCATGGAGATTGGTGTTGAGCCGCTGCGTTCTGCCGAGTGCAACTTGCTCAAGTACGTTAGTGAAGTTTATGAGCTGGTGGAAAAGATTGGGATAGACATAGTGGGAGTAGCGGCAGATTTTTACCATATAACGGAGGGCAGCGAACCCCTGGAAAACGTAGTTGCCGCGTCTACAAGGCTCAAGCACATCCACCTGGCTGATTCGGGACGGAAGTGGCCGGGCAGCGGCAGCTATGATTACACCGCCTTTTTCCGCAGAGTAAAGCAAGCTAATTATGATCAGCGCATGTCCATAGAGTGCATCTGGGATGACTTTTCGAAAAACATCAAAGACGCGCTGGCGTTCCTGAAGAGTACTTGGGACTCGGTGACGGTCTAAATAAAAAGTATCCGCTCAAAGCATTGCCAACTAAGGGCGAAGCGCCGCGGATGCGATAGGCAATAATCAAGTGTAGATAGCGGCTCAAGATACTGTTGCACATATCAAATCAGGGGGCAGCTTACTACCCCCCTGCTGCTTACTGCCTCAAGCCAGGCCTTTGCGATGAGACCATGGCCTGCTAAGGTTGGATGGACGCCATCGTCTGCCCAGAAAGCTGGTTCGGCCTTGGTGCATGCTGCTGCGAAAAGCCCATCCAAAGGCACTAAGATGGCTGAGTATTCCGCCGCCAGTTGGCGGACTACTTCGATGCGGGGATTCAGATCTGGCCGCCAAGCTCGCCGGTCTGGCGGAAAATCTAGGACAAAGGGCTCACAGAGGACCAAACGCGCCTGGGTGTTTTCCACCACCTGGTCTAGGAGCTTGCGGTAAGTCTTCTCAAACTCTTCAATGGGAGAAATGATACTGCTGTCAAAGCGCCTCCACGTATCGTTGATGCCGATTAGGATGCTGACCCAGTCCGGCTGTAACTTAATGCAGTCATCCTCCCACCGGGTAGCCAAATCATACACCCGATCACCGCTAACTCCTCTATTCAAGATAGTGAGCTTCAAACAGGGAAAATGGCTCCAAAGATACGCGGCAATGAGGGCAGGGTACCCACTGCCAAGGGAATAGCTATCATTGCGGTCCCGGTCACAGTCAGTCACACTGTCTCCCTGAAATAATATCCTATCTCCTTGTTTGAAAGGCATCCTTAACATGGTTTTGCAGCCTCCTTGTGGTTATGGCTTGTTGATCTGAGTCTTGAGGCAGCTGTCTGCCAGACAGCCCCGTGACAGAAATTTCATATGTGAGACTCTCAATGGCTATTATTTCCATTATATCACAGGGTACCAGAGCCCAATTGACTTCTTTCTTCGGGAAGGACTTACAAACCAATACATGGAATTTAAAAATTTGTAAAGCAATCGTTGATTAGGATATATAGGAATAACACAAGAAAGGGGATGTATTATGTTAAGTGCCTTTAGTCTGGAAGGGAAGGTGGCAATCGTAACGGGGGCTGCCCAAGGCCTAGGGGAGGTGATGGCTAGATATCTAGCTGCCAGTGGAGCTGATATAGCTGTAGTCGACATAAATGGGGATAATGGCCGAGATGCTGCAGCCGAGATTGCCAGGATGGGCAGGAGGGCACAGAGCTACGCTGTAGATGTCAGCGATAGAGCTGCTGTGAATGAAATGGTACGCGAGGTTAAGTCGACTTTTGGCACCATTGATATCCTCATCAACAGTGCCGGCCTTAACAGGCGCTATTGGATGAAAGACATGACTAGCTCAGACTATGACTTGATCATGAATGTGAACCTCAAGGGAACCTTTAATACTTGTCAAGAAGTTGGCCGGGTCATGATTGAAGCAGGTACGGGAGGTTCTATTATCAACATATCATCAATTTCGTCACTAATTATCAATCGCAATCGTCCGGTGGGTACATACTGCGCCTCAAAGGCTGGAGTTAACATGTTAACTAAGGCCTTTGCCGCGGAGTGGGCTAAGTATGGTATTAGGGTCAATGCAATCGCACCAGGATATTTTAAGACACCCCTCAATGAGCCCTGGATCAACACGGAACAAGGCCCAGAGGCACTAAGTCAGATTCCCATGGGCAGGTTCGCTGAGCCCGACGAGATAGGCCCCACAGCTGTCTACTTAGCCTCAGATGCCTCTAGCTATGTCACGGGACACATCTTGGTGATTGATGGAGGCTATACCATTTGGTAATTGTGGGTTATTGAGAACGAGACCCCTTTTGTAAACATCAGGTAAGCAGAGTCTACCACCGAGAGATTTATTCCTCAGCACCAACAGTATCAAACGCTAAATGAAAAAATTGTTGCTAAATGCAGGATTTGTAGGTCACATGGAGAATATACAGATCACACTAGTTATAAGACAACTGATATCTATTAAGTGCGGACATTCCATGTTAACTTGTTGGTCTGATGGTAGATTGTCCAGCTGAAAGTGAATTTGCAGGGAAAACCCTGATGTAAGGGAGGTGAAAGACAGGCTAAGAAAAGCATCGTTTATTTCAGGTGGGGTTTGAACAAAGACTAGAAGGGAGTCGAAGATATGTTGACAAGAAAGCACATTCTTTCGTTAGCCATTCTAGTAATCCTGGCCCTGGGCTGTGGCTCAGCCTTTGCAGCTGAGAAAGTGACACTGGAATTCTGGACCTTTGTATCTGACCATCAAGAATTCTACGAGTTAATGGCTGAGGAGTT
>JAAYGR010000247.1 GCA_012727675.1 Bacillota bacterium | reverse complement strand
TTGAACTGATATCTCCAACCCCAGGGAACCAGCTTCTGCAAACAAGGACTCCCGTAACACAAGGTTGAAGATATTATAGTATTCTATGACACCGGCCAGACAGCTGCCGCTTTACTGCGCCCTAAAAAAGAGGAAGCTTGCATTGAACAGAGCGCCACTGGGCAATGGAAATTTACATAATTCCATCATAGGGCCGAGTGATCCCTTGATTAGACATCTGCAGTACTCAATTGCCAAAGCCGACCAGATAAGATTTCTTGTAGCCTTCTTATTGGAGTCGGGGGTACGATTAATCGGACCTGCCCTTAAGAATGCAGCTAGACGCGGCGCTCGGATTCGGATACTCACCGGCACATATATGTCCATTACAGAACCCTCGGCCATATATTATCTACTCAATCTCTTAGGAGATGCTGCTGAAATCCGGTTGTTTAAAGACCAAAACCGCTCATTTCATCCCAAGTCATATATTTTCGACTATCACCATGACCCCAACGCGTCAGAAGTCTATGTAGGATCATCGAATCTTTCCAGCTCGGCTCTCATCACCGGCATTGAGTGGAATTACCGAATAAAGCGCGGGGCCGCACCGGCAGACTATGACCGATTCTCGGAAGAATTTGAACGGTTATGGAAGCATGAATCCAAGAAGCTTAAAGAGGAGTCCTTAAGAGCTTACGCAATAACATGGAGACAAAACGCTCTAGCTAAGAGAGAATCGCCTGCCTACTCCCCATCTCCCAAGCAGAAGTCCGAACCACGCGGCGCCCAAGAAGCTCTCTACTACCTCTGTCAAGCTCGAGAAGAAGGTATAGACAAAGGCCTCGTCATCGCAGCAACGGGAGTGGGAAAAACCTACCTGGCAGCCTTCGACTCAAGAACCTATGAACGAGTCCTCTTCGTTGCCCACAGAGAGGAAATCCTAAGACAAGCCGAGGACGCATTCCGCAACGTAAGACCAAACGCCTCCATCGGCTATTACAGCGGCGGGATATATGATACAGGTTGCAACATCTGTCTAGCAACTGTTCAAACCCTATCCAGACAGGAACATCTATCTCGGTTCGCAAGGGACCATTTCCACTACGTGATTATCGATGAATTCCACCACGCAGCAGCCGACTCTTACCGTGCCCTACTTAATCACTTCCAACCACATGTCCTCCTGGGACTAACGGCAACTCCTTACCGCACCGACAACAGAGATATCTACGAGCTTTGCGACAACAATGTCATCTACGAGATTCACCTACAAGAAGCTATAGGCCGGGGCCTCTTGGTTCCTTTCCATTACTATGGCGTGTATGATGAAAAGGTGGATTACTCCCGGGTGCGGATCAGCCAAGGAATGTACGTTACTGAAGATCTTGAGCGGGAACTGTCGAGGACAGAGCGGGCCGACCTCGTCCTAGAGAAGTACAATCAAATGGCCGGCCGCCGCACCTTAGGCTTCTGTGCCAGCATCAAACATGCCGAATATATGGCCCAGTACTTTAGCGAAAGAGGCGTGCGGTCTGTCGCTGTTCACAGTCAGAGTTCCAGCTCCCATTACACAGCTGAGCGTAAAACGGCGGTAAAGATGCTGGAACAAGGCAAGATCAGGGTCATTTTTGCCGTGGACATATTTAATGAGGGAGTGGATATCCCATCTTTGGATACAGTGATGTTCCTCAGGCCAACGGAATCCTATACCGTTTTCCTTCAGCAACTAGGAAGAGGATTGAGGCTGTATCAGGATAAGGACTACTTAACGGTGCTGGATTTTATCGGGAACTACAAGCGGGCCCACTACATCCCCTATCTCCTCTCAGGCATGAATCCAGATGCAGTAGAGACATGGAAATCTGAAACAATCAGGTCCATCGAATATCCTCCGGGGTGCCTTGTTCAATTCGACTTCCGGCTCCTCGATCTATTTGAAGAGCTGGCCAAAAGAGACCCGGTGCAGAAGCGCATGAGAGAGGAGTTCGCCCTCGCATGGGAGAGACTAGGGCACAGACCTCGGAGGTTGGACATCTACCAAAGTTCAGACATACCTATGCGGTACTATCTCCGGGAGGGCTGGCTCCGGTTTCTAGCATCGGTAGATGTCCTTACCGATGATGAGAAAACATGGCTTGACACACCTGCTGAGGAACTCCTAAGAGAATTGGAAAAGACCGCCATGACAAAATCGTACAAGATACCCACAATTGGTTCACTCATTACGTCTGATGGTGACTTATCTATGTCAGTACCTATAGACACAGTAGGAGAGACATTCCGGGAATACTACATTTCCAGCAAACAACATCAGCAAGACCTCCAGGACAAGAGTAACCGGAACTGGCCTACGTGGAGCTTGGAACAGTTTACCCGTCTAGCAAGAAGGAACCCCGT
>JAAYGR010000037.1 GCA_012727675.1 Bacillota bacterium | reverse complement strand
GGAGATAGGATTGGAGTTGCTCATCAATAGATGGCAGTCGAGTCTGATAGATTAATATAGAAACGATTGAAAAAACACTCGCCCAGGGTTTATTCCCATGGGCGAGTGTTTCGCTTTTGAATCTAGCAGCCCTGCCCTGAATGGCTTTCCATTGGCCTCAACCTCTTGGTCCCATCTAGCTAGGCTCTAGAGGTCTGAGATCTTAACCTGCTGGCCGTTTTGCTCAGCAGATCTGTACACAGCTTCGATAATCTTCGCGACATTAATGATCTCTTGGGGCGTGGTTAGAGGCTTTTTGCCTTCCCGGATGCAGTCGACAAAACGAGCGATTTCCGCTTCGTATGTGTTAATCTTTGTATTTACTTGGGGCTCGATATCCAACAGGCTGCCGGCTTCTTCGCCGGTGACGGCCACCGGTTTTTCACAAAGGACGTGCTTGCCGGCATTGAGGGAGTTGATGCTCATTTCCCGGTGGTGGTAGTTGGGAGTGCAGATGCTGACTGCATCGATATCCGACTGCTCCAACATCTCCTGATAATCGGTAAACTTCTGTGGGACGCCAAACTTATCTGCTACATAAGCTAGCTTCTTTTCGTTAATATCAGCGATGGCCGCAACTTCAACACCGGGAGTGTTTTTATAAGCCGGCAGATGGCCGTATTGGGTAATACCGCCAGCACCGATAATACCGACCCGGATGGTTTCCATAAGACCTCCTCCTTTGGTATGGGAGATGACCTGCCCGCACTAACCGGTTTCTCTGCCTCCCATTGTATTCCTTTCCTGTGGTCAATAAAGTCAATTTAGGCCAAAGATTCAAGTTTGATTGACATTGTACCTTAGGGAGCAAAGAGGTTATCGAGACTTTGCATATAATAAGATAATATGGAAAGCCCTGGGGCTTTCTTCCTTTATGGCTAACTAAAGGAGTATTTTCATGGTTACACTGGGAGAGAGGTTAAACGGCACCAGATTGGAGGGCGAAAAATTGAAGGATAAGGTCAGCAAAGTTTGGTTTGCACCTGTAGAGGATAATCCGCAGAAGGAAGATGTAGCTCAGAAGACTCTTGAGCTTTATCGAGCCGCCAATTTCCGAAGCATCTTAGAAGAGGGCGATCTGGTGGCGATGAAGATGCATTTTGGTGAGAAGAATAATACAGGGTATATAAAGCCGGATTATCTCCACCCGCTGATTAAAGCGCTGAAGGATGAGGGCGTAAAGCCGTACCTAACCGACGCCAATACCCTGTACCGGGGGGAGAGGTCTAACTCTGTAGATCACTTAATGCAGGCCTATGCCCACGGTTTTGGGCCTGAGGCTATGGGGATCCCGGTGATTATCGCCGATGGGATTCGGTCCAAGAACTATGAGGAAGTGCCCATCGAAGGCGTCCATTTCAAGAGTGTGAAAATCGCCAATGACATTCTCCACAGTGATGTCTTGTTTGTGCTGTCCCATCCCACCGGCCATGGGGGTACCGGCCTCGGAGCGGCCATCAAGAATATAGGGATGGGGAGCGCCAGCCGCAGCGGTAAGCAGAATCAGCATTCCGATGTGAAGCCTAGAATCTTGAGGGATGTTTGCCGTGCTTGCGGCCTTTGCATACAGTGGTGTCCAGTGGATGCCATTACTATGGTAGAGGAAAAGGCCTACATTGATGCAGACGTCTGCTATGGATGCGCAGAATGTGTTGCCACATGCCGATTCTACGCAGTCAGCGTCAACTGGGAGGGAACCAGCCGGGCACTGCAGGAGAAGATGGCTGAATATGCGTGGGGTGCCATCAAGAATAAGCAGGACAAGGTGGCGTGCTTTAGTTTCCTGATCCATGTGACTAAAGACTGTGATTGCACTGCAAGGGCTCAGCCCAAAGTAATCAGAGATGTAGGGATTTTGGCTTCTTATGACCCTGTGGCTATAGATCAGGCAACGGTGGATCTTTTGGCTGAGGCCGCAAAAAACGATCTATTTAAAGATATGTGGCCGAGAAATGACTACAATGCGCAGCTTGACCACGCTGAGCGGATGGGAATGGGAACCCGCCGGTATGAGCTGATCACCATTGGAGACTAGGCATGGGTATTCCGGTCGGCGGTACTGCCAAAGGCGATGCTAACAAGCGCCACAACTTTTGGGCGCTTTTGTGGGATGGAATCCTGTTTACACCGGCCTTAGCCCTATTCGATCCAGCTACAACGATGCCCCTGTTGGTGGACCGGCTCACCGGCTCATCGATGCTGGTGGGATTAGTTGGAACCTTGAGGTTTGCCGGCATGTGGCTTCCAGCCCTGCCGATAGCCAATGCCGTCAAACACCGGGAGCGGAAGCTGCCGTGGCTTCTCTATGCTTGCCTTGCCAGAATACCAGTAGGTCTATTGGGAGCAGCGCTGCTGTTTGCCGACAGAATACCCGCGGCGCTGCGTCTGGCCCTAGTTTTCATAACTCACTCACTTTTTTGGCTGGGGGAGGGGTGTGCAGGACTCACTTGGACTGATATTGTCGGCAAGTGCATACCCCAAGGGCAAAGGGGTAGATTCTTCGGATTGATGCAGGCCTTTGGCAGCCTAGGGGCTTTCTGCCTCGGTTTTTTCGTCACGTGGGTTTTGGAGAATGAGGCCTTGACCTTTCCTGCCAATTATGGGGTGCTTTTTATCCTTTCCTTTGTGCTTTTCATGGGTTCTTTCGCAGCCATAGCTCTAGTTAAAGAACCACCAGGAAAGGTCTACAAGGAGGCCGAACCATTTGCTCAGTTCCTGAGGAGAGTGCCTGAATACCTAAAGAGAGAACCGGTATTCTTGCAGATCGTGGCTAAGATCTTTCTCATCGGGTTAAGCGGCTTGGCCCTTCCATTTTACGTAGTCTATGCCAGAGAAATCCTGGGGCTGTCTTCCGGCGCAGCAGGATACTTTATCTCGGCTCAGACTCTGGGTTCGGTAGTCGGAGGTGTGATCTGGGGGTACCTGGGGCACCATAGGGGCTACCGGAGGATGTTAGGCTATGTGGGCATAGCCCAGGCCGTAGCTCCCGCTGCAGCCCTGATCTGGATAATGGCTTCAAAGTATCCTCCGGACTCCCTGCTGCACATGTCACAGGCTGATCGCTGAATCCTTACCTCGGTCTCAGCCTCGGCATGCACAGGCT
>JAAYGR010000246.1 GCA_012727675.1 Bacillota bacterium | reverse complement strand
GACGGTGTAGATCTCGATATTTATCCCGGTGAAACCCTAGGTTTGGTAGGGGAAAGCGGCTGCGGCAAGTCCACTTTAGCCCGGGCTCTGCTGAGATTGCATGAGCCTACGGCAGGGGAGGTTCTATTTGACGGTAGGGATATTCTGAAACTGTCACCAGAGGAGATGCGGGCCCAGCGCAAGGAGATGCAGCTGATCTTTCAAGATCCGTATGCATCTTTAAACCCTAGGCGGACAGTAGAGCAGATCATAGGTCTGCCCCTTATTCTGCATGGAACATCTCCCGGCCAGGTGCGGTCTAGGGTTAAGGCTCTCCTCAGGCGGGTTGGGCTCCATGAAAGCTGTATAGATCGATTCCCCCACCAATTCAGCGGGGGCCAGCGGCAGAGGATTGTAATTGCCCGGGCGCTGGCTGTCAAACCACGGTTCATCATCGCTGATGAGGCGGTTTCAGCCTTGGATGTCTCAATTCAGGCTCAGATTATTAATCTCTTGAAGGAGCTGCAGCGGGACTTTCAGTTAACCTATTTATTCATAACCCATGACTTAAGTGTTGTGAGTTATATCAGTGACCGCATTGCTGTCATGTATCTAGGACAGATCGTTGAAATCGCTGAAACAGAAAAGCTGTTTGCCAATCCACTGCATCCTTACACGAAAGCTCTGCTTTCTGCCATCCCCCGGGTGGATCGGCAGAAGAGGGAAAGGATTATTCTAAAAGGCAGTGTGCCTACCCCTGTGAATCCGCCTGCCGGCTGCCGGTTTTACTCACGGTGCTACTTGTCAGAGAAAAATCCGGCTTGCCGGGCTGCACCTCGGCTCAGGGAAGTTGAGCAGGGGCACTATGTCGCTTGTCATTGCGCTGTGTTGGAATCTCCTCTCTTGAGGCGGGGAGTCGGATAATTCAATTTGGCCCGTGTTTCATGAAAGAACCAAATTGAGCCCTACCTGCTTCGTTGTCTTTCACAGTATGGTATACTATTATCCGTGGGTCTAGACAAATGAAGGCAGCGAAGCTTGAAAGGATGACGACTTTGGAGCAAAACATGGGCAGCAGTCAAATAGAGCCTCAAGAGCAGGGAGTTAGATTCCTGCTGGATATTTTCTTCACTTTTTGCCGGGTCGGTGCTTTTACCTTCGGCGGGGGCCTAGCCATGCTTCCCCTCTTTGAAAGGGAAGTGATTGAGAAAAAGGGTTGGATCAAGCAGGAGGATATCCTGGACATCTACGCGATCAGCCAATCCCTGCCGGGGGTTATTGCGGTTAACGCTTCAACCTTTATCGGCTATCGCTTGGCTGGGGTGCCCGGAGCCGTGGCAGCCATAGCGGGGGTCATGACACCATCCTTGTTGGTGATAATTGCCATCGCCAGTGCCTTTATACATTTCCGGGAGAATTACTATGTGGCCAAGGCCTTTCGCGGCGTGAGGGCCGCAGTAGCAGCCTTGATCTTCCTGGCAGCATATCGGATCGGAAAAGCTACTCTAAAGGATGCATTCAACTGGATATTGGCTGTAATAGCTTTTCTCATAACATTCCTATCAGACATTCACGTTATCTATGTCATCTTGGCTGGGGCCCTGGTCGGTATAGCTTTGTCAAAGCTGAGGACAGGGGGTGTTAGCCAATGATTTTCGCCCGTCTGTTCTTCAGTTTCTTTAAACTGGGACTGTTTACCATCGGCGGCGGCTACGCTATGCTGCCCCTGATCCAAGAAGAGGTCCAGTACTACGGTTGGATGGCTCCAGAGGAATTCATCGATATGATCGCCATTGCCGAGATGACACCGGGGGCCATTGGGGTAAATACCGCAACCTTTATCGGCTTTAGACAAGCGGGATTCTTGGGGGCAGTGGTAGCCACCACTGCCATAGCGCTGCCATCACTGATTCTAGTCGTGGCTGTGTCCAAGGTGCTGGATAGATTCCGGGAACATCCATTAGTTGGCGGGATGCTCCTTGGCATTCGTCCGGTGGTAGCAGGGCTAATTGCTTCTTCGGCTTTGTTTATCGCCGAAGCTGCCTTTAGAGAAATTGGGACCATCGGATTAACAGGAATTGATCCAGTGGCGGTGATTATGGCGGTTGTCAGTGCTGTGCTTGTCAGGCGGTTTCAAGCTCACCCAATAGCCATAATTTTAGGAGCAGGCGTTGTCGGTCTAATTCTCTTTTGACGGGGGACCAAGAGACTACTCCCCATGTGGGCAAATCGGCAGGAAAATTCGTTAGGGAACTGGTATTCTAATAATAGCTGTACCTTCTTTCACAGACATGTGAGTAAGGGCAAAATGGGCAGTGGAGCCGGGAATTAAGGGGAACCGCCTCAAGACTTACACCGGCGGGGGAGGTGCGGCAAACCAGAAGCAGAAATAGTACCATGAAAATTGCGACAGATGGGAATAAATGATATAATAAGCCTGTCCTATTGTATTTTCGTTTTGGTGCCAGGGGATAAAGGAGGACAGGGCGTTGTCAGGCGTTAGTGTGGACCTTGTATGCGCTCTTGGAGGAGCGCTGTTGACAGCCATGTGGCTGATCGTTTTCTGGAGGCTAAGTCTTCAAGGAAGACTCCCTTCTGTGGATCTTTCTTTGAAGGTAGGAGGCGGCTTGCTGCTTGCGACCTACGTCCTGGAGTCTTTCATGCTGGTGGCTGGCGGCTATATGATCCCCCGGGTGCTGCTCAAGATTGGGAGATTGGCATTAGCTTTTTCGCTGACCCTTAAGGGGCTTGTTTGGCTGAAGAAGTTATATGCAATTTGGGAGAACACCATTTCTGAAGCGGGAGTTGATTTCCTGACGGGGGTTGCCAACCGCAAAGTGCTTTCTGAAACTTTAGACCGCATGTGTAAGAGCAAACGCGCAAGTGATTCGCCCTTTTCTGTAATATTGGTGGACCTCGATGGATTTAAGCGGATTAACGATACCTACGGCCATCCAGCTGGCGATAGTTTTTTGCGGATGTTGGCTAATATTATGAAAGAAGAGCTCAGAGATGGAGATTTGTTGGCCCGCTACGGCGGGGACGAGTTTGCCATCATAGTTAATCAAGCGACGGCTCAAGAAGCCGCTGTTTTGGTCCGAAGATTGAAGGACAGAATCGCCAAGGCGGCCTGGCCATTTCCTAGAATCGGCTTAAGCTGCGGCATAGCCGAGTTTCCCTCCGACGGTAATTCCTCCGCTGCTTTGCTGCGTAT
>JAAYGR010000245.1 GCA_012727675.1 Bacillota bacterium | reverse complement strand
GTCGATTTGCCTGCACCGTTCTCCCCCACAAGGGCATGCACTTCGCCTTTCTCAAGTTCGAAATCTACCTGATTGAGAGCCATGACTCCCGGAAACTGCTTCGTCAGTCCCTTTACACTCAATATGGCCACTACACAGCGCCCCTCCCTTCTCTTCATGGCAAGACCAGTTTTTTGATGTTCTAGAGCACCCCGACAAGGCCGGTTGTGACAATATTCTCAACCGACACCTATCAGCCTACTTGTCCGCTTTATCTACCTACTTGTTATTTGGATATTTTTATTCTGATTCCTCCTTACATGGGCGACTTACCTTTCTATATACAGTTCTTCCTTAGTTGCATCTATCCTTCAGATAAATCTGATCGCCAAAAGTACTAACAGCAAGGGCAATTCTTTCCTTGAGGCAATAGTTGAGTGGAAGTACCAGCGCAGCTGCTTTGGTTGGCATAATATGAGCACCACATAAACAGAAAGGAACCCCGAATCTAAGGGGTTCCTTCTTTCTCTAGGAATATTTTGATTGACTTTAGAGGCCGCATGAGCCCTTGGCGACCCGCCGTACAGATGCCCAACTCCCGCACTGTCTAGGCATTTCCCAAGATCTTCTGAAGAACCTCCTCGGTTACATCGCCCTGGGTGTAGGCTACATTCTTGGTGGTTACCGCCTTGGCTGCATACTCCTTAACCTGTTCTCCGGTAAGGTCCGGCATGGACCCGGCCAGTTCATCCATTACCTGCGCAAACTCGTCTATATCTTTTAGTCCCAGCCATGCAAGCACATCGGTAACCCGCTGGGGTACATGCTGGGCATTGTAGCGTAAGTACTCACCCATTAAGAGCCCATTGGCCCTGCCGTGGGGTAGATCGTGATAATACGTAAGTGAATATCCAAGGGCATGAACTAAGGTAGTGCCGGTATGGGAAATGGTCATGCCCCCTAGGGCAGATGCAACCAACAGACGATCCCGATCTTCAGGGGCTAATGCGCCATCCCGCAGGCTCTTTAGGGACTTAGCCCAGAGTTTGATGCCCCGCTCTGCCAATAAATCACTGCTACCTGTAGCCCGCCGGGATAGATACCCCTCAACCAAATGGGAAAGGGCATCCAAGGCTGTATCCCGGGTGATGGTTAGAGGCAGCTTCTCAGTATACCGCCAGTCTAAGAAGGCGATTTTGGGAAACAGCTCCGGTACCGAAAAGGACTTCTTGGTTTCTAGTTCAGAGCTGGTCAGCACCGAGTAAGGAGTTACTTCACTGCCGGTCCCAGCGGTTGTCGGTACAGCCACAATAGGGAGCGGCTTATTATCAAACTTGTTCCGATAAAGCTCCTCAGGCTCTATATCATTGACGGCCAGCACGGCAATGGCTTTACTGGCATCTAGGGGAGAACCGCCGCCGATACCCAAGATAAAGTCCGGTTTGAACTTTCTGGCAGCTTCCCCGCCGGCGCCGACGTTTTCTAAGGATGGATTGTTCTCCACCTGATCAAAGAGCTCATACTGTATACCCTGGGATGTAAGGGCTTCCACGGCATCATCTAAGGCACCGCTTGCCTTAGCCGATGTCTTACCGGTGACCAGAAGGCACTTGCTTCCCAGCTGTTTTAGGAGACCAGCCTGGTTAACCAGCTCATTCTCTCCATGGATCACCCTTGTCGGCATAAAAAAGTTGTACTTCTGCAATGCTATACTCCTTTC
>JAAYGR010000244.1 GCA_012727675.1 Bacillota bacterium | reverse complement strand
GGGTGGGATTCGAACCCACGGTAGAGTTGCCCCTACACTGCATTTCCAGTGCAGCCTGTTCGTCCACTCCAGCACCTCTCCCTGTTGTCGCATGCTGTTGATTTGTTGGTGTGTTGACTTACAGATCAGTTGTCAAAAACCCGGTTCACTGCGTTACTGCCCCAATAACCCCACAAGCTAAACTAACCGTTGCAAGACCTGGCGGAGAGGGTGGGATTCGAACCCACGAGGCGCTTGCGCGCCTAACGGTTTTCGAGACCGCCACGTTCAACCACTCCGTCACCTCTCCTCGCCACTAATCCCTGCTTCGCAGTTCCCGGAAAAACCTTTGAATAACGGCCCGGCATTCTTCTTCCAGAACACCGCTGGTGACGTCCACCCTGTGGTTGAGCTCTTCCCGCCGGACCAAGTCGAAAACCGAATCGACCGCTCCTGCCTTGGCGTCTTTAGCTCCATATACGAGCCGGGGTATCCGGGCCAGCACTATTGCACCGGCACACATGGCGCAGGGTTCAATTGTAACATAGAGAGTGCTCTCCGTCAACCGCCAGCCACCAAGCCGCCGGCAGGCCTCCTGGATTGCCAGTATTTCCGCGTGGGCTGTGGGATCTTTCCACGTTTCACGGCGGTTGTGACCCCTGCCTATGATCTCGCCCCGATGAACTACCACTGCCCCGATGGGAACCTCTCCAACAGCATATGCCCTGAAGGCTTCCTCCAGTGCAGCTTCCATATAAGTTCTATCGGCATCATCCATCTTGATTATCCTTCTCACCGGAAGGAGAATTGACTCCGATCCCGGTGCCTCTTACCGTGCAATATAATATCACACCCAGGGGTTCACTTCAAGTGCCGGGTGAGCTGCAGCTGAAAAAACTGCATCTGCCACCCAGCCGCTGCGTCACTCGCCGTGATCCCAGCTTATGTTGGGAAACACTCTAATCACCTGGTCTGTATGTATGAACAATCGGATAGCTGCCAGTGATCTGCTGTACAGGGCCGCCGCTTGCTCAGCTTTGGCTGCCCGGAGTTCGTTCAATGCTTTCATCATTTCCAGTTCAGTAGTCATCCTTAGTCCGTAGCGGCGGCGGGTCATCTCCAGCATCTCCATAGCCCTTTCCACTTCAAGCTCAGCCAGCTGCAGCCGTTCATCGCCATCGAGATAGTCATAGTATAGGCGCAAGACATCTAATCTAGCCGTCTCTGCCGCAGCTTCCAGCTCTGCAGCTGTCCGCTGAAGCTTTACGGCAGCGGCCTCCAGCCGCTCGGCGGCTTCCTGACCATCCCAGAAATACCACGCTGCCTCCACCCCAACTCTCCATTCACCGGATTCGTTAATGGAAAAGCTGCTGTTGACTTCAGGTTGGGTCTCTTGCTTTGCTTTCCGCCAAGCTCTTCTGGCAGCGTCTTTGTCAATCTCCAAAGCCTTAAGATCAGTGCTGGCTTCCAGAACCTTGGTAGTGGTGGCCTCTAGGGCTGCATCCCAAGTGATCGGTGGCGGCGGCACTAACCGGCTCATTCTGCTGAGACTTAGACCTGTAGCTTGCATCAATTGCTGCCTAGTTAAGTCCACCCGGCGGCGGCTCTGGGACACCCCATACTGGGCCGCGGCTAGCTCAATCTCGGCTGTCCTTAAGTCCAGAGGTCCTCCCATGCCCCGACTTACCCGTTCCCGGACTAGGCGGTTCTGTTCCTGCATAGATTCTAGTATCTCAAGGGCCACATTCAGATCTTCCTGAGCCTTCACCGCCTCGAAAAACAGCTCAGTTACCCTCAAAATCACCCCACGGGCTGCGGCATCTCTGGCTAGTCTGGCCTTGGCATAAGCATCTTCTGCCGCCTGAATGCTCCACCAGGGTTCCATGGTCTTGGGATCATGTCCCAGAGGCTGTTCCCATGTCATCCTGCTGGTTAGCTGGGTCGTGTAGGTTTCATCACCCAAGGTGGAACTGCTGAGCCCCTGCACAACTCCCCAGTCCAGTTCCAATTCAAAGCGTCCCCCTGAAGCAACAGCCTTGTGAAACCCCAGCCTCAGACCGCCCTCCCAGGCATTATCATGGGCGGCCTGCTCTCGAAGTTTATCATCAGAGACAGCTCTATCGGCCAGTTCCAGGCGGCTGAGGGAACCGGCATTGAGCACCGGCCGCAGAAAACCCTTAAGCTCAGCACGCCCCCGCTCGGCTAACAGCCTGGCATAAGCCTGGTCCACATCCATTTCGGCCTGCCGCACAGAGCTGTTTTGCTTAAGAGCTGCTATAACAGTATCTTCCAGGGAATAGGTATGGAGCGCTCCTTTTGCCTGTTCTTCTATCTCCTCCGCGGCGGAAACCATCTCCACCCCTGCTGTAGCGGCAGCCGCAAACAGACACACACCGATAAGCAAACCCAATCTGCCATAGAGCCAGGCTCTAGCCCTCATCTCTCTGATTTTAAAAACAGTCATCGTGCCACTTCCCTTGTCCTTATTCTCCCATTAAGTTAAGCAAACGGATCCGGGCTAAGTTATACTCAAATATGGCAGTAACCAGGGCATGCTCGGCAGATGTTAAATCGATTTGAGCCCGCAGTAAGTTATTGGGTATCTCTAATCCGCCGTCGAACCGGCTCTTAGTGATCCGATAGTTCTCTTGGGCAGCTTCTAGTTCTTTTTCTGCCAACTTCACTCTGCTTTGGGCCTGTTTCAAGTTGTTCCATGCCCGCTTAGCTTCCAAATAAACGCTGCGGGTGGCCTGCCTCAAATCAAGCTCTGCTTTCATGCGGCGATTGGTATAAATATCCTTCAGCAAAGGAGCTGTATATTCGTTCCTTGCACTTTCCTCCTGGAGTTGGCTGATCTCCAAGGCCCACTGCAAACGCAGCAGCTCAAGACTGCTGGCCAGAACCCTTTCCACTACCTTTTCGGGGGAAAGGTCGATGGGCTCCGGTTCTACCTCCGAGAGTTCTATAGAGATCGGCTCCGAATAAGCCAAACCGATTACCCGCTTAAGTTCCAACACGGCCAGTTCTTCCTCGGCCGACGCTGCCTCCAAGGCTGCCTTAGCCTGGATTGCGTTTTTCTCAGCATTGACAAGGTCCAATTTAGTGGCCAAACCTTCCTTGGCCTTGGTAGTGATGATTTCCAAGTGCTCTTCCGCCTGGGCAAGACTCTTCTCGGCTATAGCTTTTTTCTGCATCTGACTGAGTACACCGTAGTAGGCACTGCGCACTTCGAGATCTACCTGGCTCCTGGCCTGCTCCAGCAAGATCCTTTGGACTTCCACCTCGACCTCCGCCTGCCGCAAAGCAACTGGCGATGGAGTTACTGCGGCATCGGCCTGAGCTTTGATCAGCTGCTTTTCCGCATGCTGCAGCTCCAGCCTCGCGGCCTGCAGAGCTAGATTGTTGTCACCGGCCAGCTCTACCGCTTTTTCCACCGTTATAACATGAGCCTCTGCCCCGGGGGATTCCTCGGCAGACACACAGACTGCTCCTAACCCTAATACCACAGCCAAACAAAGTAATGTAACGGCGGCATTCCGTAGGTCCATGGTTTTCAACCTGCCTTTCCCCTGTAGTAAGATCGGAGGCTACTGCTGCAATCTAGATCGGTGCTTCCGCCGATTAAGGGCGCGGATTTAAGTTTAGTCAGATACTTCGGTCCTAGCCCCACCTTGTGGAAACTTCTGCAAAGGGCAAGAACTTCCTCCTTGCTCCTTCTTGACCATCCGGGGCACGAGCCCACACAGGTGCCTTCCTCGTCTAGAATCTCATCTTGCTAAAGGCCTGCAGCAGAGGCCAAGCCAAGGCTGCACTCCCCAGGCCCTGGACCAGATTGCCCGGTACACTAGCCAAGGCAACATCAAAGCCTACCATCAAACCTCCAGCCGCATAATAGCCGGCCACCATCCATAGGGCAGAGACCGCTAAGCTGGCCACCACCCGGCCGCTAACCCGTCCTTCTTGTCGATAAATAGAATGACCTAAGACTCCGGCAATTAGCCCTTCGACGGCTTTAATCACCAAAGTCCAAGGCGCCCAGTGGGCATATCCCAGCAAGAGATCTGCCAGGGCCGACCC
>JAAYGR010000243.1 GCA_012727675.1 Bacillota bacterium | reverse complement strand
CACCGTTTCCATCTCGAACCAAGATAGTCTCTTCTGTCTCTTCCAGGACCTCAGGCTCAAAATCCAAGTCGGCAGTAAGATCAAAAGGCCAGCACAGGCTTATATCAAAACCGAAATGGTCAGCCAAATCTTCATCTGAACGAATGTATCCCTCCCGGCTCCACTTATTCTGGGTGTCACCCCAAAAGTGCTCAAACAACCCGATGCGGTCAACAGGCTTTCTCTCCAAGATCCGACCTATCCGTTCTTTTCCAGTCACTGAAGCAAGACCCCCTCCCCTTCCTTATCGTCCATTCCTGGTATTCTGGCCCAGGGGATTTTTCCCTCTGATATTTCCATTTACCTGTTTGAATTAATAAGCACTATAGTTGTTATATGGTGGAAATTGGAATATACTGCATATTAAAAATGCGGCACAGAATGGACGTTAAGCAGGCTAAACTGCCGTGGTAAGTGATCTATGAAGATGAGCAGAGAAACCGGTGGGCTCAACCTATCGGTCTCTGCTATTTTAGATTGTGGTATTTTGCCCTATGTAAACCCTCCTATGGGCATTCTACGGTCAAATATTCTGCATTATCCACCACCTAGTTGCATTATGATGTATATTGCTTTATGATGTATATTAGAAATGTGATGGAGGCTGGTAATATGGTGCCCAGTAAGATCAGAAAGCAAATTTACCTAACCCCAGAGCAAAATGAAGATTTAAAGACTCTGGCGATGATGAGGGGAACCAGCGAAGCTGCTATCATTCGAGAGGCCCTATCCGATTACGTGACAAGAGAAAAGGAAAAGGCGGCAAAGCAGGATCCCTTGGCGGAGATCATAGGATCTGGCATGAGCAAATATCCCGACAGCGCCAAACGACATGACTATTATCTTTACAAGGATGAGGACAAGTGAGGGCAGTATTTGTTGATACCAGCGGTTGGCTAGCACTGGTTCTAAGAAACGATCAGTATCATCAGGAGGCGGCTTCCTACTATCAGTTCTTGAGATCCCGACAGATACCATTAGTCACAAGCGACTATGTGCTCGACGAAACCTTTACCCGGCTGCGCTATGATGCCGGTGTCAAGACCGCTCTTCGGGCTAAACAGGCTTTTGACGAAGCCCAGGAAATGAATCTGTTAAGCGTACAATGGGTGGATGAGCCGATCGCCACAGAAGCCTGGGAGATGTTTGTTAAGTACCACGATCAAGATGTTTCCTTTACCGATTGTACCAGCTGGTCCATATGTCGTCGGCTGAACATCACCAGTGTATTCGCTTTTGATGCCCACTTTAGTTTACCAGGCCTAGTAGTCAATCCTAAAAGATAACGCTCCGGAACTGCTCTTCCAGCTTCTTCCGCTTTACCTCAGTCGATCGTCAAAGATAAAGCTTCCGGTTAACGGTCTTACGAAACTGAGCATAGGAAGTATCATCAACTAGTCACCAGCACAAAAGGTTGAGGTGGCAACCAGTAAGACCTGCATCCTTAGTCACTCTGGAGATGTTTCAAGATCCGACAACAAAACAGCCCGGGTCACAAGGTGCTGCAGCACCTACAACCCGGGCTTTCTCCCGCAGTATACCGTCTACTGAGGCTCTACCGCCACCCTACTCCCAAGCTATCCCTGAGAACTTACGAAAGGCTTCCATGCTGGTTTGGATGGATTCAATCTCACCCAGCTGGGTAGCATCCTGCTCGAGGATGATGTACTCCAAATTAGGAGCTTCTGCT
>JAAYGR010000242.1 GCA_012727675.1 Bacillota bacterium | reverse complement strand
GAGCCCCCGGTAGGATTGAGAACAAATACCTCTGTGAAGACCAAGTAGGCTTGGATTAAAGTAACTACGGAAACAAAGGCTATGATGGGCCGCATAAGTGGAATAGTAAGGTACCTAAGCTGCTGCAGTGGGCTGGCTCCGTCTATATGGGCTGCTTCATAAAGATCAGCGGGCAGCCCTTGGAAGCCGCCGATGAAATAGACTATACTCAGTCCCAGGCTCCGCCAAAACCCCAATGCCAGAACTGACTTCAGCGCCCAGCGGGGGGAATCCAGCCAGTTTTGCGGAGGCACACCGAAATGTCCAATTAGGTAGTTAAGAAAACCGCCTTCTGTATCTACTAGAATGAGACGAAAAACAGCACCGGCTATTACTGTAGACACGAGGACTGGAAGAAACACGCTGGTACGATAGAGACTGGTCCCGGGCACGTGCTTCCATGTCAGCATCAACCCTATCAAGAAACCTATAATGACATTTAAAAGGCACATGCCTACAGCGTAGTAGGTTGTATTAGATAGGGCACGATAGAAGCGGGGAGTATCAAACAAAAGCTTATAGTTGTCGAGACCGATATAATTCAACTGAGAAAACTGCTTAACCTCATGAAAGCTCAGTACGACCGAATAGATAATTGGATAAACCATAAATATAGCGAACAGAATAAAGAAAGGAGAGATGAATACATATGGTGCTGTCTTTTTGGTGAGAATATGCCGCTTGCCCACTAAACCCACTCCCCCTTGTTATCACAGGTGGGGGCAGCCCCACCTATCAGCAGGTGAGGCTGCCCAGCTCGTACTTTATTTGCCTCCTAGCTCCTTAACAACTTCGTCTAGAGCCTCTTGTGGTGTCTGATTGCCTTCGAGAACATTGTAGAGGGTATCCCGGTTCAACTTCATCATTACCTCTGTGGAAAGCGGCCATACTGGTTTTGCTACCAGCCTCTCGGCTCCTACCTTAATTGCCTGCAGGGCCGGTTCGTTGGCAAAGTATGGATCCGGTTCCATCAACCGAGGATCATCGTATACGTCCATACGGGGCGGGTCAAAGCCCAGATCGGTCCAGATCCTAACATTACCCTCGTAGGACAACTTAGCATACTCCAAGAACTTGACCGCTGCATCCTTGCGAGGACTTGAAGCGATAACAGCTGTTCCTGTTCCACCCATGGTTGCAGAGGTGAATCCGCCTGGCTCCCACAGGGGCAAGGGGCGAATAGCCACTTTTCCAGCAAGGTCAGGCATGAAGTTCTTGAACCGGCTTGTGAACCACTGTGCATAGGGCAGAGACAGAACGTTTTCCCGATTCATCATATCGTAAAAGCTCGGATCTCCTACAAGTCCGCCAGGTGCAATAGCGGCGATCTTGTGGACATGGACCAAATCGTAGATGAACTGGAGTGCTTCAACGGCTTTGGGGCCATTGACGGTAAGGTTACCATTCGGATCAATCATGTATCCGCCCTTCTGCATGGTCCAGAGGAGGAACTGACGGGCGAGTTTGTTTTCTACAGCAGTCATCCAAATGTTCTTGTCCGGTCTAGTAACTTTCTTACCTACTTCAACCCACTCATCATAGAACTTGATGTCATCAATATCAATTCCTGCGGCTTCAAAAGCAGGCTTGTTGTAGTACATTACTCCCGTACCCAGGTGAGTTGGGAGTCCCATAACCCGGCCGTCAGGGTCGGTGTACACAGTAAGCCTAGCCATATTCAGTACATCTTTGTACGAGTCTACTACATCTGTCAGGTCAACAAAGTAGTCAGGGTTCTGCTTAAAGAACATGCCTGAATACTGAATATTGACATCTACAATGTCCGGCGCTCCAACACCGGCGATCAAGCTGAT
>JAAYGR010000241.1 GCA_012727675.1 Bacillota bacterium | reverse complement strand
GCAGACATCAGCTGAAGATCGGCTGTGTGTTCCCGGCGGAATATCGGTTCTACCCGGACATTGAAGCGGGAATCAACGCGGCAGCAGAAGAGCTGCTCGACCATAATGTCCAAGTAATAGTGAAAAAAACCGGTAAGCTGCGGGATGGTCAGGAAGCGGGTTCTATTGCTAAACTCCTGGATATCGGCATTCACGCTTTGGCAGTTTGTCCCGGCCACCGGAGTCAGATCAATGAGACCATTAATCAATTGGTGGAAGATGGAGTTCCGGTAGTGACCATAGCTACCGATGCGCCTGAAAGCCGGCGATTGACATGTGTGAGCACCGACTCTTTCAACAATGGTCAGATTGCCGGAGACCTAATGGCCAACCTGCTGAATTACAGGGGAAAGGTCGCGGTACTGACCGGTTTTGCCGATGTTACCGACCACGAGGAGAAAGTACGGGGTTTCTTGGATGCAGTCGGCTCCTACGGCAGTGGGGTTGAAGTCGATATATTGGAAACCAGGGAGGATGTTGAAGAGGCATACCGACTGGTGAAGGATTGTGCAGCGAAAGGCTACGATGGTATCTATATAAATACTGCTTCTCCAACTGTGAGCGGGGCTGCAGCCCTGCGGGACACCGGCAAGTATCGGGAGGTCAAGCTTGTGGGTACAGACCTCTTACGGGACGGCATTCCCTTTATAGAGGAAGGGGTCCTGCGGGCGGTAATTTTCCAAGATCCTTTTATGCAGGGGTATAGAGCCATTAAGATCCTCTTTGATGTACTGACAAACGGTACCCGATACGGCCCAACGAATTTCGTTAGGCCGTCCATCGTTACTAAGCATAACATTCATTATTACCGGTGCTATAGCTAAACCGGGAGACTATGAAGAGGGGGTGGTCCCAGGAAGTAGTTTGGGATAGGCGGCAAGAGCTGTAGGAGTAGTAGGCAAGTGTAGACGGAGAAAAAACAGAGGAGGGTAATCTAGAATATGAAAAGACTGACAATCATCGGTGTAGTCTTGACAATGGTACTAGGAATGGCACTCAGCGCCGGTGCGGCAAAGCTGCCCCCGGAGGAACAGCTTTACATCCAGGTATCTGCCCTTGGAGCTTTGGATTATTTCTACGATCACAAATTGGGTATGGAGTTGGCAGGCAAGCACTTGGGCGTTCGCACCGAGTATGTAGGACCTGCTGATTATGATATGGCTGCCATGGTTACTGCTTTTGAGCAGGCTATTGCCAAGCGGCCTCAGGGTATAGTAGTTGTTGGCTTTGAGCCGTCTTTGAACGCCATTGTGGACAAGGCTGTTGATGCTGGTATCCCCGTGGTCACTGTAGACGCAGACCTGCCTGAGTCCAAGCGGCTGGCCTTCGTCGGTACCGGTAACTTCCAGGCTGGTTGGGAAGGCGGTATGAAGTTGGCCTCTCTGATCAACGGCAAGGGCAAAGTTGCCATCATGACCAAGCCGGGTCAGTCCAACTTGGAGGAGCGGGTAGACGGCTATCGTGCAGCACTGGCCCAGTATCCTGACATCGAAATCGTCCAGATTGCTGACACCCAGTCTGATCCCAACGTTGCTGCCCAGGCAGCTGCCACTCTGCTGATGAAATTCCCAGATCTGGCTGGAATCGCATGTGTTGAGGCTGCCGGCGGAGCAGGTGCAGCCATGGCAGTGAGAGAAGCTGGTTTGGCCGGCAAGGTGAAGATCATCTCCATGGACCGCGGCAACGACGTGCTGCAGGAGATCGAGGCAGGCGTTATTTCCGCCTCTGTAGCACAGCAGACTGCCTTGATGCCTTTCTATGCAACTCAGATTCTGTACAACCTGTACAACTTTGATATTCCTATCAGCACCGACAATGCCAAAGCCGGCATCACCGGAACTCCAACCGTTATCGATACGGGAGTTGTTATTGTCGATGAGACCAACTACCAGTACTTTATGAGGTAGTTTATTAAGGGG
>JAAYGR010000240.1 GCA_012727675.1 Bacillota bacterium | reverse complement strand
TATTCCATCATTTATTGATTCACTAGGTGTTGATTCACCAGGTGTTGATTCATCATCCAAACCGCCACCCTCCGGTTCGTCAGGTGTAAACACGTCATAGGGAGTATCGGAGGGCGCTGGAGGCAGTGGGGTTGAAAACTGGCCCTGACCCTGATCAGCACAGGGTGCGTACTCGGTGGGTTCGGTTCCTTGGATAAAAGCACAGGGAACCGACCATTCACAGCCAGGGCCTGCCAAGAGTCCGGTAAAGATGTGAATGGGGATTCCGGTGACAATCCCCTGGGGCACAGGGAAATCCCGGGGAGGTTCATTGGCTAGAGCATTGTTAATGAACTCAGTCCACACAGGGCCGGCCAGAGTGCCGCCATACCCGGGCAGGGGTCTTTGCTGGTCATCTCCTATGTATACCGCGGCAACGATACTCGGCGTATACCCGACAAACCACAAACTGGTTGTTTCATCACTGGTACCGGTCTTGCCAGCGGCGGGTCTACCTACCGGCAGGTGTCTGGCTGTACCGTATTCCATGACGCTTTTTAGTATGTCAGTTACCAGGTAGGAGGTGGTTTCCCTAAGGACCCTTACGCCTTGGGGCCGGTGGTCCTCCAAGACTCTTCCATCCCGGTCTAATACCCGTTGAATACCCCGGATCTCATAGCGGATACCGCCGTTGGCAAAGGGGACAAAGGCCCCTGCCAGCTCCAGGGGGGTGACACCTTTGGTTATGCCGCCGAGGGCCAGAGATAGATTTCTGTCCTCCGGGGTCAAGGACTTAATCCCCATGTTTTCAGCTAATCTCATCACCTGGCTGACACCTACCTGGGAGAGGGTCCAGACAGCAGCATTGTTCAAGGAATGGGCCACGGCGTGCTTCATAACCACCGGGCCCCAATAGCGGTCATCATAGTTGCTGGGCGTGTACCCAGCATATTCCCGGGGTATATCCTCTACCAGGGTGTTTTGCTTCCAGCCTGCCTCCAGGGCAGCCGCGTATACAAAGGGTTTGAAGGCTGACCCCGGCTGGCGGTAGGCTTGGGCGGCCCGGTTGAACTGCGACTCGATATAGTCACGGCCGCCTACCATAGCCCGGATGAAGCCTGTTTGGGGGTCGATGGCAACCAGTGCCCCCTGAAATTCCTGCTTAGCAAAGGCCTCTTCAGCAGCCTGCTGGTAATCGGGATTAAGGGTGGTGTGGACCCTGAGTCCCCCCCGATAAACCAAGTTGGTGCCGTAGCGATCCTCGAGTTGTTTCTTGACGTAATCTAGAAAATAAGGTGCGTGACCCCGCTGCCTGCGGGCCAGCTCAATGGGACTGGCCGCGGCCTTCTGGTGCTCTGTTTCCGAGATCATATCCAGCTCGACCATCCGGTCCAGGACTATGTTTCGCCGCTCCCGGGCAAGGTCTGGGTTGTTGTAGGGGTCATAGGCATTGGGGGAGCGGGGGATAGCAGCTAAGAGGGCACTTTCCACCAGATTGAGCTCCCGGGCAGATTTACCGAAATAAGTTCTGGCAGCCGCCTCAATGCCGTAACTTCCCTCGCCGAAGTAGATGTGGTTCAAGTAAAGCTCGAGAATTTCATCCTTTGTGTAGCGCTGCTCCAGGATCAGTGCCAGGACCAATTCTTCCAGTTTCCTGGTCCAAGTTTTTTCGAAGGTCAAAAAGAGATTCTTCGCCAGCTGCTGGGTGATGGTACTGCCGCCGACAATCTTTTTGCCGGCCTTGAAGTTGATATAAAAAGCCCTGAGGATGGCAATGGGGTTGAAACCTGGATGCTGGTAGAACCAGCGGTCTTCCATTGCCAGGATGGCATCCTGCATAACCTGGGGAATATCCTCCAGGGGAATGTAATGGCTGGGACCCTGCCCCAACACAGTGAGGACTTCGCCGTTGTCTGCCAGGATAGTTGCTCCTTCCAGTCCGCTCACTGTCTCAAACTGCCGAAGGAGAAATAAGCCCCTTATATACCACCCGGCGAACAGCACCATGGGGATTACAAGAAGCAGCAGCCAGAAATATCGATAACGCCGCCACAGCTTGCCGATAGATATCACAGCCATCACCTGAGGCTAGTATGGGTTGGAGGGTGCTGACATATACTGAAACCTATGCAGCTTCAGTACCGTGGCGGTTTTACAGCGCCGCTGCTCACTTCAATACTTCACTACCAGTCTCAGTACACTCAGCTTCAGTACACTGCTTCAGGGCTCAGCGTATATTGCCAGCTCTAGGGTGCCTTACCAGGATGAGCGTACTACTGCCGGCTTCAGCGGGCCGCTGCCGTAGGTGCCGTCTCAGACTCAAGTTCTTGCTGCTTGTACAAGCTTCCGATGCTGGAGGACATTCCCATAGCTGCCCCCAGTATTATGGTTGTAACCCCTGAAAGGATAAGGAAATAAGCCGCGGGAATCACATCCACCAGTACTCCGGCCAGGGCCATGGATATGGGGACCAGCATCTGCACTAAGCTTCCGACCAAGCCAAATACCCTGCCTCGATAGTGGTCAGGAACGGTTTCCTGCAGCATTACATTCAAAGGAACGTTGACCTGGACGTTAAGGATTCCGAGAAACAGCATGGGTACAGCTATACTAACCAAGATGCCCAAGGGAAATAGGTTTTGGTGTACCACTGGGAACCCGATAATACTCATGATCAGAGCCAAAACACCTTGCCCCATCGTTGCCCAAGAAAGCAGCCGGTGTTTACCAATCCTCTGGGTTAGGATGCCCACCAAGAAGGTACCTAGCATTACACCTGCCGGAAAGCTTGATTGAGTCAAACCGTAGTGACCGGCCTCCATCTTGAGGACCTTCTTGGCAAAGTAGGGAAATACCACCGAGAACAGGGGATTGCCCATGAAGTTTAAAACCAGGGCGAACATGATTATGGTACGCATACCGACATTGCCCCAAATATAGGCGAATCCTTCTTTGAAATTCAGTATAAACTGCCGAGCCGGGCTGCAGGATTCGACTGCAGCGGGGGTCCGCCGCTGGTGTTTAGGAAAGCGGATAAACATCTCCGATATGCCCGATAGAATGAAGGAGATCCCGGTAATGATAAAAACGCCGATGTATCCTGCGGTTCCCAGAAGCGCTGCCCCCACAATGGGGCCCAGGATTCCAGTGGCACTCATGGAGAAGCTGTCCCTGGCGTTGGCCTGAACCAGCTCTTCCTTTTTCACCAAGTTGGGTACGGTGGCGGAAATGGCCGGTCCAAAGAAAACGCCGCACAGGGACAGAAGCACAGTAGCTCCATAGAGGATGGGCAGAGTCATCTGTCCGGAGTAGTAGACCAAAGCCAAAGCTAGAATCAAGAGGCCTCTTACTATGTCAGCGCCGACGATAATCAACTTGCGGCTGACTGCATCGATGATGACCCCGGCAAAGGGTGTAAGTAGAATGCCGGGAAGACTTGAGGCCATCAAAAGTGAACCTAAAACTGATCCCGAGCCCGTTAGGTCAAGGACTAGCCATGTCAAGGCAAAGTAATAAATTCCATCACCAATCTGTGAAACTAAACGGCCGAGGAGCAGCAACCCGTAGTCTCGGTTAATGAACAGCCTCTTCCATATTGAAGTTCGGTCTTCTCCGGTGTCTACCATACCCATCTCTCCCTTTTTCTGTTGCTTACAGACAAAGCATACCATCATCTTTCCCTCGACCCCAGAGTCTGGGGTTGGAAATTGTCTCCGTCTCAAGATGTAGAACTTTATGCTTTACAAACCTATCCCTCTGTGCAATAATAGGAACGACAAATCTTTAAGCTGGGTACAGAGATACCGGTAAGATTTGTAAAAAAGACGCGCAGACAAAGTTTTACACTCTTTCTGTGTTGTTCTATTACGATCTTGCCGGGGAGGCAAGATTTTTTTTGCCTTTTCGGTCCCCCAGAACAGAAGAGGAGGAAACTTAATGTCAGCTGAGAGAGTCGTGGGTTATTTGCCAGATGAAACACCGCAGTTTTGGGAGTTGATCGTGTTTGCCCTGCAGCAGATCGTGGTGATGTTCCCGGCAACGGTATTGGTAGCACTGATCACAGGGTTCCATGTTTCCACGACAATATTTGCCAGCGGATTGGCGACGCTGGTCTTTATTTTGGTCACTGGAAGACAGATACCGCTGTACTACGGTTCCAGCTTTTCCTACATTGCAGCCATCGCTTCCATCATGAGCGCCGAGGCATTTGCCGGCTATTCTCTAAATGAACGGATTTCCATTGCCCAGTTCGGTATAGTCATGTCGGGTTTTGTATCAATTGCAGCAGGCATGATCATCAAGAAAAGCGGCAAGGAGACCATCGACCGGGTGCTGCCTCCTACAGTTACCGGCAGTATCGCTATTATCATCGGACTGTCGCTGGCAGCCACCGCTATGTCTGATGCCTCTTCGGTTCCTCCAGGGGTTGCAGAGGTCAGTATGGGCCTTGCCACAAGCTGGGCCTGGGTGATTGCCATCATCACCTTGCTTTCCACAATCCTCTATTC
>JAAYGR010000036.1 GCA_012727675.1 Bacillota bacterium | reverse complement strand
TTTTGGGTTGGGAGGATGTCCAGGTGGCGGTAAAGTTTGAAATCGACCTTAAGGTTATCATTATGGCGATAGCTTTGGTGGTAATTGCTGCTATGGGCAGTGCTTACATAACTTTCCTTGTTTTCTCCCGTTCGGCCAATGTTGCCGCGGGACAAGGGCCGGTAGAAAAGCAAACCGTCGGACCAATCCATGAAATCGGTGAGTTCACCGTCAATTTGATGGTGCCGGCGGGATTTGCGCCCCGTTTTGTGCGCACTGAAGTGGCAGTAGAGGTTACTGATAAGAAGTGCCTAACGGAGCTGACCGAACGGGAACCCCAGGTTAGAGATGCGGTAATCAGCATTCTCCGAAGCAAGACCCACGATGACATCACCGGGGCTAGAGGTATGGAGACACTTCGTCAAGAGATTGGTGCCGCGATTTCCGACCTGCTTCAGAAGGGGAAAGTAGTCAACGTATTCTTTACCAACTTAGTTGTGCAGTAGTTAGGAGAGGGTGAGAGGCTTGGTAAGGTCGGCATTAGTGCAGCCGGGCGGCGAAGACCAGCTTAGATTTTCCAGCATGGCAATTCCAGACGGAGACGTAGGAGTCTTCAACGAGCTGGCCAAGGCAGTAACCATGGCAGTGGAGCCGCGGCTGAGGGAGGCCCTGCAGAGGGAAGTTCTAGCCGACGCCTCGGGTCTGCGGTTCGTAAAAAGCCCCTTTGAAGAAGAAACAACGCCAATGAAGCTCTGGCAGACACAGTTGACAGGCGATATCCATGAGATAATCCTTTTAAGAATGCCGGAGGCCCACAGTCAGTACTTGACAGCCTCTGGTGCTCTGCCAGGGGATAGTGCATCCCTTACGTCACTACTCAGCGGATGGGTGAAGATGTGGTTTGCCACCGTCGGCCAGCTCCTAGGGTGGGGGCTAGAAGCCCATACCCATCATCTAGAGCAAGCGCCAGAGGCCTATGAAGAGGTTCTGCCTTGGGCAGCGCAGGAGTTAACCGCGGTCCTTACCACTGGATGGACTTTTGCCGATGGCGGCGTGGTCCTGCTAGAATACTGGCTGCCTTTCTATTTCATACGGGAAATTGCTCACCAGCTCTATCGGGTGGAAAAGGTGCAAGAGCTGGGCGGTCGTCGGAGTATCAGGGAAGGTATAGTGAGAGCTTATCGTCCGGAGAAGGCAGCCCGAACTGGATTTTCTCCGGTACTGCCGGTTGAGTTTACTCCCCTAGAGGAGAGACCCACGAAAGACAGGGATTCGGACATAAGGCTGGTTGGAGATGTGATCTTGGACATGGCAGTTGAGCTGGGCAAGACCGAACTAGAAATCGGGGAGCTCCTTGATTTGAAGGCTGAGGAGATAGTCTTGTTGGGCAAGATGGCTGGTGAGCCAATGGAACTGACGTTGAACGGCCACTACATCGCCCGAGGAGAGGTGCTGGTCCTAGATGATCGTCTAGGCATTCGGATCAGTGAGATCATAAGCCCGGCCGATCGGTTGGAGCGTGCCCAGATAGGTGGTGCTTAAAGGGTGGCGGAGGTAGACCCCTTGAGCAGCTGGGATATGGTCTTGTACGCATCTAGGGTGCTCCTGGCGCTGGTGGCAATTATACCCCTCCTATACTACGGGCTGCGGATAATCGGCCGTAGAGTTACAGTCAGCCGCAGCGTCAACGGTCATATAGAGATCTTGGATGTACTACACTTGGGCGGGGGTAATCAGCTGCTGCTAGCCAGGATAGCTTCTCGGGTGCTGCTTCTCTCTGTCAGCAAGGAGAGAACTTCCCTCTTGTGGGAAGGACCGGAAGAGGAGTTTGAATTGGGGGCATCCCCAACAGCAGAAGGACCTGCATCTGATTTGCGGCATTGGGTTGAACGATGGCGGAGAGGGCAACGGGGAGATGGACAAGGTGACGATGGTTAGACGCCGATATAGATGGCTTTTTCTTGCTATACTGGGACTTCTATTTGTCTATGCATGGTCTGTACCGGCAGGGGCTCAAGTTGCACCGGTACTGCCCCGGATCAGTATTGGAGTAGAGCCTGCAGAAAATCCCGAGGATATAGCCATCAGCCTGCAGATCCTGGTGCTTCTAACGATTCTTGCCTTGGCACCGGCGATTCTGATTATGATGACCTCCTTCACCCGGATAGTAGTTGTCCTGTCCTTTGTGCGCAATGCCCTGGCTACACAACAAATGCCTCCCAACCAGGTGCTGATTGGGCTTGCACTTTTCTTAACTTTTTACGTCATGGCACCTACTTGGCAGGTTATAAACGAGACGGCTTTGCAGCCTTATATGCAGGGGGAAATCACCCAGATGGATGCCCTGGAAAAGGCTCTAGAGCCGACCCGGGAGTTCATGTTCAAGAACACCCGGGAAAAGGATCTAGAACTCTTTGTGAGCCTTTCCAAGACACCGAGACCGGCCGATCCCAGTGAGGTTCCAACCCATGTACTAATACCGGCTTTTGTCATCAGCGAGCTTAAGACAGCCTTTCAACTTGGTTTTGTCATTTTTGTGCCTTTCTTAGTTATTGACTTGATTGTGGCCAGTGTACTGATGTCCATGGGTATGCTGATGCTGCCGCCGGTTATGATTTCTCTTCCATTCAAGATACTTTTGTTTGTTATGGTGGACGGCTGGCACTTGGTGGTGCAGTCTCTTCTTCTAAGTTATCGGTAGGAAGGGTACCAGAGCAGGGCAAAAGTAAAGGAGGCACTCGGCCTTGACTGAGCTGACGATAATGAAAATCGCCAGAGAAGCGTTAGTGACTGTCCTCATGGTGGCAGGCCCTGTGCTGATCTTGAGTTTGCTGGTTGGGCTCTTGGTCAGTATCTTCCAGGCGACAACCCAGATTCAAGAACAGACATTGACCTTTGTGCCCAAGATCTTGACAGTCTTGGGAGCCACCGTTTTGCTGGGCCCGTGGATGCTGCGGATCATGATTGACTTCACCAGCCGTCTGTTTACCAACATGAATCAGTTTATTGGGTAGGTTGTTATTCATGGATGACCTCATACTGTATTTCATCGGTTTTTTTCCAGTGATGGTGCGGGTGTCGGGGCTGGTGATGGCAGCACCAATCATCGGAGGAAGGGGAGTTCCTCCGCAGATTAGAGCTGGGCTAACATTTGTCACTGCTTTGATTTTGTACCCTGCTTTATCGATTCCGCCGATCCCTTCGACGGCTGCGGCCTACTTTGCGGTTGTCATCAGAGAGCTTTTAGTAGGCTTGGGACTTGGTTTTGCCGTAACCCTGGTGTTTTCTGCCATCTACCTGGCTGGTCAGCTCATTGATGTGCCCATGGGCTTTGGCATGGTAAACGTAGTAGATCCCCAAAGTGGAATGCAGGTGCCGATTCTAGCGCAGTTTCAGTATATTTTGGCCGCCTTGATTTTTTTCAGTGTCAGAGGACATCACGCACTCTTACAGACCCTTGCGGCAAGTTTTGCCCTAATTCCCATTGGGGGAGGACTTCCAAAGGGGAGCCTTCCGGGGGTCATAGTGCAGATCTTTGCCAGCATGTTTTATCTAGGGGTTAGATTGAGTCTTCCCTTGGTAGCCGGAATGGTCTTGGCCGATGTAGCCCTTGGGATCATTGCTAGGGCTGTACCCCAGGTAAATGTATTCATGCTGGAGTTTCCTGCTAAGATCCTGCTCGGCCTTTTGCTCCTCTTGGTGCTGCTGCCGGGCTATGTATCGGTCCTTGCCAGGATCTTCGGCACGCAAGGAGAACTGGCCCGGGCTCTGGAAGGTTTCATGGCTGGTTTCTAGGTTTGGAGCGAGTATAGTGCCTATCGATTTTCGGATTAACCTTCAGCTTTTTGCAGATGGCAAGACGGAACCGGCTACACCGAGGCGGCGGGAAGAGGCCAGGAAGAAGGGGCAGGTGGCTAAGAGTCAGGAGCTCAACACCGCTTTGCTCCTACTGGGAATGGCGCTTCTTCTAGGCGTTTCCGGAGAGTGGGCGATTGCCAGACTTGCTCTTTTTGTGCGCCAGGTGCTGGGTGACGGAGTAGGCAGAGTGGAATTCTCCTTGGCTGGAATCCAGGGGCTCCACAGTCACGCAGTCTTGTGCATCGTGGTTGTTGCCGGCCCGGTAATGGGCACAGCCCTGGCGCTGGGATTGGTTAGTCAGTTTCTCCAGGTGGGCTTTAATTTCACAACAGAGCCCCTTGCGCCGCAGCTTAACAGGCTGAATCCGGTGGAGGGAGCTAAGCGGATCTTCTCTAAGCGTGCCTTTGTGGAGCTTCTGAAGTCTTGCTTGAAAATTGCAATCGTTGCCTATGTTGCCTATTCGGCCATCGGCAAGGACCTAAATAGACTCCAGGCACTTTTGTGGGTTGAGCCGATCCAGGCGGCGGCCTTTACCATGGAGGGAGTTCGGAGAATTGGGCTCTGGACCGGTGCGTGCCTGTTGGCCCTGGCCGGTATAGATTATCTCTACCAACGGTGGGAATACGAAGAGAGCCTGAAGATGAGCGTCCAGGATGTCAAGGACGAGCTTAAGGAAACAGAGGGGGACCCCCAGATCCGCTCCGCCATCCGGGCTCGTCAAAGACAGCTTGCAAACAGCCGAATGATGCAGGCAGTGCCTACAGCTGACGTGGTGATTACCAACCCCACCCATTTTGCGGTTGCACTTAAGTATGACGCCAGGAGCATGGCGGCCCCCATGGTGGTGGCAAAAGGGGCAGATTACTTGGCGGCCCGGATTCGGCAGATTGCTGTAGATAACGATGTTCCCATTGTCGAGAATCCTCCCCTAGCAAGGGCCTTGTACGATTCGGTGCCGGTTGGGCGAGAGATACCGGCTGATCTGTACCAGGCAGTTGCTGAAGTCCTGGCATATGTTTATCGGTTGTAAGTCTTTGACGGCGGTAGAAAGGAGGACCGAAGATGGCTACCAGCATGTCCCGGCAGCGGGTGCTTCAGGGATTGGCGTTGGGCAATGACCTAATCGTTGTGCTAGGCGTTGTTCTAATTATTATCATGATGGTTTTGCCGCTGCCGCCCCTGATGCTGGACATTCTGCTGGCGGTGAATATCAGCTTGTCGCTCTTGATCCTGCTCTTGACCATGAATGTCAAGGAGCCGCTGCAGCTTTCGGTGTTTCCCTCCCTGCTGCTGGTCGCTACGCTCTTTCGTTTGGCGCTCAGCGTGTCGTCAACTCGTTTGATCCTGCTCCACGGCTATGCTGGAAGGATCATCGAAGCCTTCGGCAACTTCGTTGTCGGAGGCAACTATGTGGTGGGATTCGTGATCTTCTTGATCTTGGTGGTAGTTCAGTTCCTGGTAATCACCAAGGGTGCAGAACGGGTTGCTGAGGTTGCTGCCAGGTTTACACTTGATGCCATGCCGGGCAAGCAGATGAGTGTCGACGCTGACCTTAATGCCGGACTCATCACCGATGAAGAAGCACGTCGGCGCCGGAGGGATATTGCCAGAGAGGCAGACTTTTATGGAGCAATGGATGGAGCCAGTAAGTTTGTCAAGGGAGATGCCATTGCCGGCATTATCATTGTAGTCATTGATATCCTCGGAGGTTTGGTAATCGGTGTTGTCCAGCAGGGCATGATGCTCGCGGATGCACTGCAGCGCTATACCCTGCTAACCGTGGGCGACGGATTGGTTACCCAAATCCCGGCTCTCTTGATCTCCACCGCTACCGGAATCATCATCACCCGGGCTGCTTCGGAAGACAGTCTGGGTACCGAGATGAGCCAGCAGCTCCTGTCTGAGCCCAAGACTTTACGGATAGCCGCGGGTGTCATGCTCCTCTTTGCCCTGGTACCGGGCCTGCCCGTCATACCCTTTGTGGTCATGAGCGGAGCCACCGGGGGGCTGGCGTACGCCCTGGATAGACTCAAAGCCACCCAAGTTCAGTTGGAGCAGCAGGAGGCTGAGGAGCGGGAGATTGAGGAGACCAAGCGTCCGGAAAACGTCTTGAATTATCTCCAGCTGGATCGGATTGAACTGGAAATCGGCTATGGATTGATTCCCTTGGTAGATGCCGAGCAGGATGGAGATCTTTTGGAGAGGATTACCCTGATCCGCCGGCAGATGGCTATGGAGCTGGGCTTGGTGATTCCGCCGGTCAGAATCCGGGATAACCTGCAGCTGGCTCCTGGAGCTTATTCCATCAAGATTAAAGGGGTAGAGGTAGGTAGAGGTGAGCTGCTGCTCAATCACTACTTGTGCATGGATTCCGGAGCTGTAACGGAACCGGTGGAGGGTATAGAGACCAGGGAGCCGGCCTTTGGACTCCCGGCCCTTTGGGTATCAGCAGCCAAGCGGCAGGAGGCAGAGGTTGCCGGCTATACTGTTGTAGATCCGCCTTCGGTCTTGGCTACCCATTTGACGGAGATTATCAGGCGGCATGCCCATGAACTTGTGGGGCGCCAAGAAGTGAAACTGCTCTTGGATGGATTGAAGGAAGATTATGGCGCTGTTGTAGATGAGTTGGTGCCGAATCTCCTCACCCTAGGAGAGATCCAGAAGGTGCTCCAGAATTTGCTGAGGGAGAATGTGTCTATTAGAGACCCGGTCACTATTCTGGAGTGTTTGGCTGATTACGCACCCTTGACCAAAGATACCGATATATTGACAGAGTATGTGAGGGAAGCACTGGCAAGGCAGATCTCCCAAAGTCACATGGGAGACAGGGGGTTCATACCAGCAATTACCCTGGATCCTGCTATTGAGGATCTGATTTCCGCGGGCATTCAGCATACCGAGCGGGGCACCTTTGTGAATATCGACCCGAAGGATGCCGGCCGACTTCTAGACGAGCTGGCCAAAACTTGGGAAAAAACTTCGGCGGCAGGTCACCAGCCGGTGGTTCTCTGTTCTCCACAAGTCCGTTTGGCCCTGCGGAGGCTGACTGAGCGGGCTTTGCCGTCACTGCCGATTTTGTCCTATAACGAGATTGCGGCTGATGCATCAGTGCAGGCAGTTGGGATGGTGACATGGCATCATGAGAGTTAAGAAGTTTGTCGGTACGACTATGCATGAGGCGGTTGCCCAAATGCGGGAGGAATTTGGGCGGGATGCGGTGATCCTCGATACCCGCCTGACCAGGCAGCGGGGAATCTGGGGACTTTTAGGCAGGAAGTACGTAGAGGTAACTGCCGCCCTTGATACAAGACCCGCCAACCGCCGGGCACAGGTTCAACCGCCTGCCAAGAACAATGTGGGTAACGGTATAACCAGAGTGTTCAATGGTATAAGAAGCAATGCTTCTTCCACCCCATCGGCTGATCAGGAGCCTTCCGGCGGCATGCCGGCACAGCTGGCATGGCGTTTATACCAAGATGCCCTTGCTATGGACAAGCAGGGCAGCGAAGAGCCTGCCGGGGAAACAGCCAGCAGCAAGCTGATGGAGTCTTGGCCGGAAGAAGTCACTAGCTTTCAACGGCGCCTTGTGGATAATGGTGTAGAAAGGCGGCTGGCTGCCGCCATTGTCCAGTCGGTGTGGCAGGAAATGGCCGATGAGCCTGTCGATGTGGAAAGGCTTTTGGCAAGAACCAAGGAGCGGGTGGCAGCTATGGTTCGCTGCGTCCCTCCGTGGGATCTATCTAATTCTACACCGAAGGTAGCGGCGGTTATCGGTCCCACCGGAGTAGGTAAGACCACAACTCTAGCCAAAATCGCTGCCAACTACAGCTTAATAGCCGGAGCAGATGTGGGGCTGATTACCTTGGACACCTATCGGATAGCTGCAGCGGAACAGCTGCGGGTTTACAGCCAGATCATCGGGATTCCCCTCCGGGTTGCAGCAAAGCCCGAGGAAATAGAAGAAACCATCCAGAACTGGTCCAACAAGGACCTGATCTTGATCGATACTGCCGGCAGCAGCCCCCGGGATGATGAACGCCTTGGGGAAATGGAGGAAGTACTGGCTTCCATCGATGGAATTGAGCGTCACTTGGTGTTCAGTGCCACCACCGGATACCGGGATTTGGCCAACATGATCCGCCGGTTTTCGGAGGTCGGGTTTGACCGTCTGATCGCCACCAAGCTCGATGAAACTAGCTGTCACGGCAGCTTGCTTACAGCCTATGCCCTGGCCCGTCGTCCTTTTTCCTTTCTTACCGATGGACAAAGCGTGCCGGAGTGCATTCGGGTGGCTGAGGCTGAACATCTATCAGACTTGATATTGGGGGATGCTT
>JAAYGR010000239.1 GCA_012727675.1 Bacillota bacterium | reverse complement strand
TTTAGTGGCAAAATCTGCTTATGAAGCAGGAACAGCTTCCTTTACAGCGAATACAAAAAGCGATTGTCCACCTAATTTATCAAGGAGGGTAAAGCGTGAACAAGAGCGAGTTGATCACGGCTGTAGCAGAGAAATCTGGCCTGTCCAAGAAAGCAGCCGGTGAAGCCGTTGAAGCAGTCCTCGACACCATCGCGGAGGCACTAGCAGCTGGCGAAAAGGTTACACTCGTTGGTTTTGGTACCTTCGAGGTACGGGAAAGGGCTGCCCGTAGAGGCGTAAATCCCGCTACCGGCGCTCCCATTGACATCCCGGCCACTGTGGTTCCAGCCTTCAAGGCAGGGAAAAATCTTAAAGAAGCTGTGGCAAAGTAGTCAGTCATTTGCGTTTACTGACCGACCGGCTTAGCTCCCTGGTGCTATCAATGGGTGGCTAAGCCTTTTCTTATGAGCCCCATCCAGGCGGTGTATTTCCCTTCACCGCCGGTAAAGCTACCGAATGTCATAGGGCTTTCTGCCTCTTCACGGAGGTATCAAGGAGATATCAAAGGAGACAGAACCATCATGTCAGATATTACTATTGTCGGTCTTGGTCCAGGTTCACCAGCTCAGATTTCCATTGGAGCTCTTGACGCTTTGCGGGAGGCAGACCACATCTACGTTCGAACAAAGGAACACCCTGTAATACCTTGGCTGATTGAGGAGCTGGGCCTCTCCTCCGATGACTATACCACCTTCGACTCAATCTATGAGACTGCCCAATCCTTCGACCAAGTTTACCAGGAAATTGTCGGAATGCTAGCGGCCGAGGTGAACAGCGAAGGCACCGTGACTTATGCAGTGCCGGGACACCCGGCGGTTGCCGAGACCACCGTCACTCAGCTCCTAGAGTGGGCGAAAAGCGCGGGAAAGAGTGTAAGGATAGTCCCCAGCATGAGCTGCGTGGATGCCGTCTGCTCTTCCTTGGGCATTGATCCCACCACGGGTCTGGTTATTGGAGACGCCTTTGAGCTGGAAGGGCCTTTCCCCGGAAGACCTCTCTTGCTAACCCAGGTATACAGCCGCCTGATTGCCTCAGATGTCAAGCTGAAGCTGATGGACCAGTTTGATGACGAGCATCAAATTACAGTTATTAGAGCTGCCGGAATACCGGGAGAGGAAAAAATCGTTACTATTCCCCTCTACCAGCTGGATACCCTGCCCTGGATTGATCACCTGACATCTGTATACGTTCCGGCTCAGCCTAAGGAAACTCAGGCAGCACCGGATCAGGAATCCAAGACATGTGCCTACCCTTTAGACCCCTTGGTCGAGGTTATGCAAAGGCTCCGGGCTCCCGGAGGCTGCCCCTGGGATCAGGTACAAACCCATGAGAGCCTCAGGCGCTATCTGGTTGAAGAGACCTATGAGGTTTTAGAAGCCATTGATCAAGCTGACTGGGAACATGTCAAGGAAGAACTAGGTGATGTGCTGCTGCAGGTGGTTTTCCATGCTGAAATCGCTGCTGAAAGCCAGCGGTTCGATATCAATGATGTAGTTGCCGCCGTGACGGAAAAACTCATTCGCCGCCATCCCCACGTTTTTGGATCTGTCCATGTGGAAAATGCAGCGGAAGTCAGCTTCAATTGGGAGAAAATCAAGGAGCGGGAACGGGAGCTTCTCGGCGAAGAATACAAATCCATACTTGATGGTGTGCCTCAGGGACTGCCGGCATTAACCAGGGCGGAGAAGATTCAACGTAAAGCTGCCAAGGTCGGCTTTGAATGGGACGATATCACCGGAGCCATGGACAAGGTCCTAGAGGAGCTGCAGGAGCTGCTGGAGGCGTGGAAAAAGGAGGATGAGGCAGCTGTCCATTTGGAGCTCGGTGACCTTTTGTTTGCCTTGGTCAATGTTGCCCGCTATCTCGATGTCGATCCGGAAATGGCGCTGCGGGAGGCCACTGACAAGTTCATAACTAGATTCCACTACATCGAGAAAACCGCCGCCAAACAGGGGCGGGAGCTTACTGATATGAACCTAGAGGAAATGGATGAGTTGTGGAATGCTGCCAAGAAGCGGCTGTAGCTGACCTACTGCAGCTGATTCTATTTCACCCAGCCGTAATGACTCAGCCAGCGGCTGAGCTTGACCCCGATTTTGGGGATCAACTCCACATCCCGTCGGTATAGGGCGCCGGTTCCCAGAAGTCCAAGGCCGTAGACGCCCATGCCGCAGCCAACGGCTCCCATGGTAGCCAAACCGTTGGAGACTGCTGCAGCATTGGTTTGCACCCAGGCCCATTCACTTCTGTCCACAATCAGGGTCAGAAGGCTGTAGAACCCATCATAAATCACTACAACACCAAGGGCCATGATTACGCATGCCAGTCCGGGTTTAAGCAGGATCTCCCGCCAATCAGGCTTTACCCGAACCCGGCGATAGACAGCAGCCAGATTAAGCAGGCTGGCTGTACCAAAACCCAAGACAGTACCCCAGGCTGCTCCCTTAATTCCGATTCCCGGCAGGGCCGTCAACCAGTAGTTTATAGCGAATTTGACAACAGCACCTGTGACCAAGTTCCGCACCGGCACAAAAACCAAGCCCAGCCCCTGAAGAATCCCGGAACAGACCTGAAATAACCCTATGGACAAGGTCCCCAAGGCCAGGATTCTCAGGGGTTCACCGGCTTCAGCATAACTGAACATCAAGAAGGCCGCCTTGTCCGCCAGTACAAAGAGACCGGTGGACGCAGGTAGGCCCAACATGACAGTAATCCGCAGTGCCTCATTTACCCGCCGCTGAACCAGCTGATAGGAATTCAGAGCACTGGCTTCGGCAACAGCCGGGACCAATGTGACAGACAGGGCGTGGGTAATTACATTGGGAAAATGCATTAAAGACAAAGCCATGCCGAAATACCCTATAGCTTCTCGGATAACATCTTGGCTGCAGCCAGCCGCCTGCATCCGCAGTGGGACTAACCCGGTATCGATCATCTGCATCATCGGCCAGAGGATAGAGCCCATCACGATGGGTAGGGAGACAGCCAAGAGCCGCCGGATTATAACCGCGAAAGGCAAAGCCGGTCCCGACATCTCCTGGAGAGATATAACCCTTCCCCTTCTCCACCGGACATAATAGAATGCCATCACCGTAAGTCCAGCAGCGGCGCCAACTGTGGAGCCAAAGGAGGCCCCCGCGGCGCCGTATGCTGCTCCTCGAGGCATCAATACTGAAGCGAGAACAAGCATGGCCCCGACACGGCAGATCTGTTCCACTATCTGGGATATGGCGGTAGGCGTCATGTACTGCATGCCTTGAAAAAAGCCCCTAAAGGCCGACACTGCCGCCAAGAGGAAAACCGAGGGAACTACGGCAAGCAGTGCAGGGTATGCAAGGGGATCCCGAACAACGCTTTCTACAAACCACTTAGCACTGGTGCCTAAGATTCCGGCAAAAATCGCTCCCGATACTGCCATCAGCAGCAAAGTGAATCTGAATATCCTTACAGCACCCCGAAGATTACCTAGGGCGGCTTGTTCCGCTACCAACTTAGAGAGCGCAACAGGAAGCCCAGCTATGGACAGAATCACAGCCAGATTATAAAAGGGCCGCACCATCTGCAAGAGGCCTATACCTTCATCCCGAATTATCCGGGGAAGGATCACGACGTACAATGCCCCAAGCAGGCGGCTGATGATGCTGGCTCCAGCGAGAATTACGGCACCCCTTGTAAAGGATTGCTTGCCCACCGATACACCCTCCTTGTCACCCACATATTTACTACGAGGAGGGGGCGGCTATGCTGCCGATCATTCTGAGCGGGACATAAAAAAGAAAAGGCCAAGCCCGCCAAATTGACAGGCTTGACCCTACTTGACCTGAGTCTTAAGAGGGGGTGCCTTCACTCCACCCCGCCACACTAGATTCCCTAATGGATCGAGTTATTCCATCTGTTTCGCCAAGAAACCCGCCGCTGTTTCTGCCAACTTCAGTTCTAGTTCAGTCATCTTGTCTGTGGGTTCGGTGGAGCAAATCATTACCACACCGATGGGATCACCTTCGGATACGATCGGCGCCAACACCTGATTAGGAAATGCCCACAGTTCATCTTCGATCTCGCCTATTCCCTCCGAACCATCGGGAGGGGGTAAAATCACCGGCTTGCGGTTCTCCATGATCCCTTCAATGTGACCAGGTATACTTCTATCCATCCATTGCTTCTTGGGGGCACCGGCCACCGCCACGACAGCATCTCGATCACAGATTATCGAAATCCGTCCTGTTGCCTCGAACAGTGAATCAGCATACTCCTGTGCAAAATCGCCTAACTCCCCGATCGGAGAGTATTTTTTTAGAATAACTTCCCCATCTCTATCGACGAAAATCTCCAGCGGATCTCCTTCTCGAATCCGCAGAGTACGGCGAATCTCCTTAGGGATTACGACTCGGCCTAAATCATCAATTCTTCGAACTATACCGGTTGCCTTCAAACAGCACCCCTCCTTTATGTTGGGCGCACTCAGTCGTCACAGAT